>NZ_CP068023.1:3882500-4181162 GCF_016695175.1 Pseudoalteromonas sp. GCY | reverse complement strand
TCTGAACTCCAATAGGTTTTGATTCCCGGGAATAAAAAATAGAGCATTCAGATCTAAATAGTCAGATCTAAATGAAAGGATCGCCGGAAATACTTAGTTTTTATTACAAAATCACTGGTGGAAGCGGGGTATTATGAAGTGATCTTATCCACAAGTTCAATATTGACATTTAGAAAAAGCAAGATCTCACCCAAGCAAAAAAATAAACACATGAAATTTAAAGGTTTTTATTTTTTACCCACAAGTAAGATCATAGCAAAAAACTCTCCCGATCTCACCCCAAAATTAAGATCAAATTTAGTTTTCCAGAGCTTTTCCTATTCTTACTAAATGCTATAATGCCGCCCATCGGATCAGATCTATGCAGATCGATTTCGTATTGATCCTACTTTATGTGGATCGTCTATGTTTGCTCGATAGCTTTGCCAAGTTTTGTCTATATATAAGGATAAAGAAATCCTACTGTGGATTATTTAGCCACAGAGAACAGATTTTGATTGACTTTAGACGCGCTCAGCTTTAATATCTCGCGCTCGCAATGGCACCTGTGCCAGGATCGCGACCTGCATAGGATGTTTTAACTTTTAACCGATCGGATGGAATTGTTATGAAAAGAACTTTTCAACCTAGCGTACTTAAGCGCAAGCGCACTCACGGTTTCCGTGCTCGCATGGCGACTAAGAACGGTCGTAAAGTATTAGCACGTCGTCGTGCTAAAGGCCGTAAAGTACTTTCTGCTTAATATTTAGTGGAAGACTTTAGCTTTAGCAGGGAGTTACGTCTGTTAACTCCCTCGCATTACTCCCGCATATTTCAAGAGCCAGCTCGCGCTGCTACGCCTTATTTTACTCTACTTGCAAAACCAAATGATGTTGGTCATCCAAGACTCGGTTTAACTGTAGCAAAAAAACGCTGCAAAAAAGCATGTCAACGAAACCGTATCAAACGACTTGCCAGAGAAAGCTTTCGATTAAATCGTCATAAACTTGATAACATCGATATTGTGTTGATGGTCAAAACCGGTGTTGACGAGCAATCTAATGAAGAGCTAACTAAACAGCTCACTAAGATGTGGCGCAAAATAAATGAACGTTGTAAGCCTGGTGCACCTAAACCACCTTTTAAGCCAAAGCCTCAACATAAGCGTTCAAAAAATCCTCAAGCTAACGCGAAAAAGTAATAATCTGCTTTAGCCTTTCCTTTTTACGGCGCATTTACCCTTGCTAGCATAGTAATTTTACGCCAATTAAGGTAAGGTTAGCTCACCTTTTAATCAGCTATATCAATGGAAAAATAGTCTGTTTTTGCCCACTTGGGTTGAAGCAGTAAATTGAGGAAATTGATATCTACAAAGCCATGAATTCAACTTCAGGGCGTAGCAAGATCAGAAATCAGTTCAAAGCAGTTTGTTCGCTTCCCAAGCACCTGCTTATATTGCTGATCCGCGGTTATCAACAATGGATTAGCCCCCTACTCGGGCCTCATTGTCGCTTTAACCCGACCTGTTCTAGTTATGCAATTCAAGCAATTAATTTACATGGAATTGCAAAAGGGAGTTGGTTAGCGGTTAAACGCATATTAAAATGTCACCCTTTGAGCGCAGGTGGAGATGATCCTGTACCTGTGAAGTCGACTAAAGTTAAACAACACGAGAAATAAGAGCTGTTATGGAATCGCAACGCACGTTTTTATTTATCGGTTTGTTGCTGGTTTCGTTCCTACTGTTCCAAGAGTGGACACAAGAACAAAACCAACCACAAGCTGATACCAGTGCCGTCACACAACAAGTGGCGAACTCAACCCCAACAGAAGAGCAAGCTGATGTACCTGCATCAAGCCAATTCGATGTCCCAGTTGTAGCAACTCAGGCAACACGTTCTGTCATTAGTATCACTACCGATGTACTTTCGGTAAAAATTGATACTAAAGGCGGTGACATCGTTGAAGCCAACTTACTACAACACGCAGAAACCCATGGCAGCGACACGCCTTTCATGTTACTTGGTGAATTTGAAGGCAAACAGTATGTTTCACAGAGTGGTTTAATTGGTTTAAACGGCCCTGACGCAAACAAGGCTGGTCGCCCAGTATATGAGTCTGCACAACAGCAATATGAGCTTAATGGCGATACATTACGTGTACCACTGACTTTTACTGATGAGAAAGGCGTACAGTACACAAAAACTTATGTATTTAAAGCAGGCAAATATGATGTTGACTTAGAATACCAAGTTAACAACACCACCTCATCACCTGTTCAAGTACAACTATACACACAAATCAAACGTACACGCCAAGATAAAGGCAGCATGGTTGATCAGACCTACTTAGGCGCAGCCTATGGTACCGCTGAAGAACCTTATGAGAAATACAGCTTCTCTGATATGGCGGATGCGAACCTGAATAAAAATACCCAAGGCGGCTATGTTGCTTTCCTACAGCACTACTTCGTCAGTGCATGGGTGCCAGATCAGCAAACCAATAATACAATTTATACCGCGCTTAGAAATGGTAATGGTATTGTTGGTATGAAGAGCGAGCCAACCAATGTTCAAGCAAACAGCACGGCAACTATCCATGCAGTGTACTACATGGGTCCTAAAGACACAGAAGCGCTTGAAGCAATTCAAGAAGATCTAGATCTCACAGTAGACTACGGCTGGTTATGGTTTATTTCACAACCGCTACTGACTCTGCTTAAGTTCCTTTACGGTATTTTGGGTAACTGGGGTCTGGCGATTATTGCTATCACTTTGATTGTGAAAACGGCGTTATACCCACTAACTAAAGCGCAATACACCTCAATGGCTAAAATGCGTATGCTACAGCCTAAGATGCAGGCACTAAAAGAGCGTTATGGCGATGACCGCCAGAAGTTCGGCCAAGCGATGATGGAAATGTACCGTAAGGAAAAAGTGAACCCAATGGGTGGCTGTTTCCCACTATTACTACAAATGCCAATCTTCCTAGCCTTGTTCTACGTATTCCTCGAATCAACAGAACTACGTCATGCTGAGTTTATGTTGTGGCTAACGGATCTATCATCAATGGACCCTTACTACGTACTACCTGTGCTATTTGGCGCAAGTATGTTCCTAACACAAAAACTACAACCAATGACAGTTACTGACCCAATGCAACAAAAGATGATGACTTACATGCCAGTCGTGTTCTCAATCTTCTTTATTTGGTTCCCATCAGGTCTGGTACTTTACTGGTTAGTTTCAAACCTTATCTCTATCGCTCAGATGCTTATCATCTACCGTGGCATGGAGAAAAAAGGCATGAAAGTACGCGGTTAACGCTCGTACACCTTGAATAAAAAACGCCAGCTGTGAAGCTGGCGTTTTTTATTTGCGCATCATATGAAATTGTCGTTACTGATCAACCCACCGAAGCTCACCATTTGGACCGCCGTCAACACAGACTTTCCATTTGTTATTCTGCTTTTCTACCGATCCCTTAGAATATGCCAGATCGGCATAATAACAATACTTTGTAGGGTCGTAGTCTGGTTTTACATTCTCACCGCTTAGTGCAGAACCAGATACCGCATATGCTGCAGATACAACCGCTAGTGTTAGCCTATTCATAATATCTCCCTTTACGTATAAATTTAGCTTTACCTAAATTATTTTTTTACCTTATCTTATCAAGATGAAATGCATCAAATATTTCGTTATCAAAAAATATAGCAGCTCTAACCTATCATGAAAAAATACAGCAGAGCACTTTATTGATTGGTAAATAAAGACCACAAATTAACTATAATAATATGTATAGAAACCTTGGTATTTATCAAATAGACAGGACACCGCCCGATAACTAGTTACGAAAAAATTTCTAACTAGGTAACCCCAATTAAAGTGTTTTCCAATAAAGTGTATTATCTTCTCGCCTAGTACAACGCTGTACTACATCACCGATATAGTGCCTTGCACCTTCAGAAAATTCTTTATCTGCGTAATAACAAAACTTCGTTGAATCATATACCTTCAGTGCTTTGTCACCATTAGATTCAGAGGCTTCTTGCTCCGAGGCAAAAGAAATTATTGGCATTAATAATACCATTGCAAAAATATGTTTCTTCATTTAACACTCCTTTTACTAAAATTAAACCCAAGATCCACCACTGCATGTTTGAGTAGAACCATCAGGATGTTTTATTTTTTCACCTTCAGCGTACTTTTCATCCGCATAATAACAATCTCCACCAGAGATCTTTTTTACTTCATAATTACTTAACACGTGGAAAGTTCTTGACTCTGCTTTTTTCATACCATTAAATTCCTAAGTAAATACTTTTTATCTACATAAGCAATAGAGGTAGCTAGCAAACGCATAACCCCTCTACAATTATATTATGAAGAGATTTATATAAACTCTACGAGTTAGCTCCAAGAACCGCCCATGCATTGCTGACTACTTCCATCTGGATGAAATATTTTAGCGCCATCAGAATATCTTTTATCATTATAGTAGCAATCGCCGCCACTAATTTTTTTCAAAAGACTATTAGGTATTTTCTTACTTTCTAATTTTTTCATTACATTTCCTTTATAAATCAACTCGCTGTACCCAAAACAGGTTTGAAAAATTTACTTTAAAACAACATTTGTATCAACAAAAAAAAATAAAATAAGAAAAAACAATCACTTGATAAAATTTGATAGCGATTTTATGACGATTTGATAGGTCAAATCTGGGCTATCCGTCATGCTCTTTTGCAGTTAAAAATGCGAAGAGAAGACGATGCTTGAATCTACTTTACTACAGGCACTCTCCAGTGCCGAAACTGATTGGTGGTTAGTGCCTATTGCACTCTTAGTCGGTGTACTCACCAGCTTTACGCCCTGCGTATATCCCATACTTCCCATAACTGTTGCAACTCTTAGCCAACAACGCCATATTCGCCTTGCCCCAATCTGGTATGCACTAGGCTTTGCAGCGGTGTACGCCGCGCTTGGATTTATTGCAGCATTAACCGGTAGCTTCTTTGGCCAAGTAGCAACAGACCCTTGGGTGCTGCTTATTTTTGCCAATCTATTACTCTACTTTGCTGCGGTATCAAAAGGCTTAATCTCTCTGCCACGCTTGCCAAATACGATTGCAACAGGCTCACCAGTACCTCTTCTAATGGGCATGGCCAGCGCTCTTGTTGCGGCTCCCTGTACGTCTCCAATTTTAGGCGGCTTATTGCTCTTCGTTGCTAATGCCCAGCAACCTCTATTAGGAGGCGCGCTGCTGTTTAGTTTTGCGCTCGGTATGAGCACCCTATTACTGCTAGCAGGCCTAAGTACGCGCTTTTTGCGTACATTACCAAGCTCTGGAGCTTGGCTAAATCACATCACTACAGCAACCGCACTTATCTTAGTCGCGATGGCGCAATATTTTCTTATTCAAGCTGGCAAAAGTTGGCTATAAAACGCAAAGGAACCACCATGAAAAAAATCATATTTTATTCACTCTTTATGTTACTCAGCACAATGTCTGCAGCAAAGGACTATCCCGTACTTACCGCCAATACGCTTGCAAACAATACCATAACCAGCCAAGGCAAAGTCACTTACTTGAAGTTTTGGGCAACGTGGTGCTCCTACTGTGTGGAAGAAATGCCACTGCTTGAGCAAAGCTTTCAGCAAGCCAATAACCACTATCAGGTTATCGCCGTCAATATCGGCTTCAATCAGTCAAAAAAAGGCGTGCAAGCTTACCTTGATAAACATGATTACCAATTTCCAACGGTATTTGATGGTAATGGCAAGATAACTCAGCAGTTTCAAGTGTTAGGCACGCCACAACATATCCTCATTGATGAAAACGGCAAAGAAATCTATCGCAGCGCATTGTTTACAGATGAGCTGCAACAACATCTGAGCACACTCCAAGGAGCAAACTAATGTCATCAATTAAAGCCCTACTTATGTTCGCCGCAGTGTGTTTCAGCGTGTTTGCGCACGCTAACACGCAAGAGTATGTGTTTATTAATATTTGGGATGAGTATGTACAGCCCACGACTCTACCAACGCCACTAGCACCAAGGAGATTGCTACAGCCCGATATTAATATTGATGAGGCAAGCTTAGCGCAGTTTAAAACGGCCTACCCAAGCTATGCTGAGTTAGCCATTGATAAGCAAAACCAGTTGATGCAACGCTTTGCAGTAAGGCAAACACCTGCTCGTGTTGTCGTTAAAGACGACAAAGTTATCAAACGAGAGTTGTTGACGACTAACAGTGCACCAAGCACAGAGAAAGAAACACGGATCCCGTTGCAAACACTCACAGGTACACCATTTTCGATAGCGACTATAAACAGTCAATACAGAGTGTTATTTTTCAGCGATAGTTTGTGTCCGTTTCAACATATTCCTGCCTGTGAAATGAGAATAAAGCAAAACAATCAACTCGCTGACTCGAGTGCGTATCCGGTCGTTACTGTGATTAAGCCCTTTTATGTGGAAGAACAAAGTGCTCGAGACTACCAACAACGCTTTGAGGTCAAACACGATATTGTGTTCGATCACCACAACGAAGTATTTAGCCAGTTTGAGATTAGAGAGCTACCTTACTGGGTGGTACAAGACAAACATGGTGAAGTCGTTTATCGCGGTAATCAGCCACCCAACATAGACTAGAGCCTAATTTATCGTCCATTTACTCTGACAATAGACGCTGTAAGGGGCATCGATAAGTTCAGCTATAAAATGCTTATCGATGCTGCTTTGCTGGCGTATTTGCAGCAACTGTTGCTGTAATAATTGGCTGTTTCCGAGTCCGGCCAATTTATCTGAAAAGCGTTTTTGCAGCGCTTCTTCTTTTAACATATCAGCCGCAACAACACCGTAAAGCAACAAGAGGTGTGAATTGGTATGTTGATGTGCAGTAATGATCTCAAGCGCTTGTTGAGGCTCGTTTCTCAAAAGGTGGATATACATTTGCGTATAGAGCGCATAGATCTCAACTTCTTGTAGCTGTAACGTTTGATAGTCTTGCATTGCTTCAATCGTCAACGGCTCTGCTAATTCGAGCTTGCCCGCTTTGATCCAGGTCCAACCCAGTAACAATTTAACGTTGGCACGCGTCACCGAAGAAATATAATCGCTTTCTAACAGCATTTGATATTGCGTAATTGCACTTTGCATTGCATCCGTATCACCCGTTTGCAATGCGATATCCATATGCGCCATGCCAATCAGCAATTGCTGTTGCTCATAGCTTGGAATAAAACGCGGCTCGCCGTTAATGTCTTTTAAATACCGTAGCGCCTTTTCTCCCTGATGTAGCTGAATATAGTAGAATCCTAGGTAAGTGAGTATTTGCTTTTCTAAATAGCGATATCCATTTTTCTGAGCCAAAGCGAGGGCTTTTAATAAACTAGGCTCACTTTCAACCACTGGCACTAAGTAATTTTGACCATAAGCAAACAAAGCTTTTATTAGATTCATGGTCTGCTCTGTTTGCTCATAATAGGCAATGGCTTGCGCGAGCACAGGTTTACTCTTCTCTAAGTTCAGTAACGTTTTTTCAGCGGGACCAGCCGCTGGTGGATTGGCAAGATAGAAACTCCGCTGTGCTTCGCTATAGGCAAACGATCGACTGCCTATCAAAACATGCGCTGAACTCATCGCTTGCTGGTATTCATCCCAACGCTGTAACACCCAAAAAGCATCTGCTTTGAGTTGATATGCCATCGCAATCAATTCAACTTGCTGGCTTTGCTCAGCAGCATCGAGGGCAAGTTGAGCTTGCTGCAACGCTTGCTGATGTAAGCCTTGTGCCTTGAAAAACTCTCCGTAATAGAGGTGGTAGCGAGCACGAGTCGCGATTGAAGCTGAACTTAGTGAAACCTGTTCGAATCGACGTGTGGCAGAATCAATATCACCGAGCTGCCAACAAATTTGCGCAAGCTCCAACTGACTTTCTAGATGTTCCGGCATCTGTGCCACAGCCGCCTCAAAATATGCCTTTGCCAGTTGAGGTCCCTGTTCATTTAATGCTTGTACACCGCGGTAATAGTCATTCATTGCTAGATTTAAGGATGATTTTTTGGCGGTTTTAGTGTCAATATCTAGCGCTAACTGCGCAATAACCTCTGTTGCAATCGCTTCAAAGCTCTCATCTAACTGTTCAACAATTATCTCGCTTTGCTTATCTCCATAAGTAACACTGAGTAAAAAACGCTGTTGTATCGGCTTTAGTGAAAGCGTGAGCTGATTAATCGCACTATTCTCTGCAAGCTCAGGATATTGACTTCGCGGTACTAATTGATAATGAGACTGTAAATGTTGTCTCAATGCTGCTTCAAGCGCATAACCCCACCACGCATTGGCTTGCACACCCGTCTCATTCACCATAGGCACAATGATTAACGAGTCTTGCTCAGCTTGTATACGAGTGACAACGGGTACTGAGCTAGAAACGAGGTAAACACTCGCTGCGACTCCACTTAACGCAATAGCGCCAACGACAAGCATCGCTTTCATTGTTGTAGTGAGTTTGAATGTGGTAAATGTGCGGCTCTCAACAGGACAAATCCACTGATAACCTTGCTGTGGTATGGTTTTAATAAAGGTGGGTTGCTGGGCGTTATCTTTGAGGGCTTGTCTTAGCTCAGTGATACTTTGTGTTAGTGCAGCTTCTCTAAACTCACCGTGTTGCCACAACGTACTGAGCAATGTTTCACGTGTAACAATTTGATTTGGATGGGCTAAAAAATAAGCCAACAGCTGCGCGACTCTCGGCCTCAGTGGCACTTGCTCAGCATCACGATATAGACACGAGACATTTGGATCGAAGCGGTATTGAAGAAAGTGCAGCACAGCGTTAGTTTCCCTTATACAACCTTTGCTAGTAAGAACAGTAAAAACTGTGACCATAATTATACCTGACAAAAGCGCATAACCGTATCATTAAGGTCATCAACCACCCAAAACGCAATGAGCAGACTTAGATATTACCCACCAGCTATACCTGAGATATATCAATTGCTGTACAATTATGGCTATTAACCAGACAGTCTAAAGAGTCATCATGATCGCACAAGACACCATAGCAGCACAGGCTACCGCACCGGGTCGCGGTGGCGTTGGTATTATTCGAGTTTCAGGCAGTAAAGCCCGAGAGGTCGCAGAGCTAATCTTAGGTAAATGCCCAAAAACTCGCTATGCCGAATACCTGCCATTCAATACCTTAGCAGGTGAACAACTCGACCAAGGTATTGCGTTGTTCTTCCAAGGGCCGAACTCATTCACCGGTGAAGATGTCCTTGAGTTACAAGGTCACGGTGGCCCAGTGGTACTTGATATGCTGTTAAAGGAAATCAGCCAAATTGAGCAAGTGCGCTTGGCAAAGCCTGGTGAGTTCTCAGAACGTGCTTTTATGAACGACAAGCTAGACTTAACGCAAGCAGAAGCTATCGCAGACTTGATCAACGCCACCAGCGAGCAAGCTGCAAAAAGTGCGCTACATTCACTACAAGGTGACTTTTCTAAACATATCAACACCTTGGTTGAGAAAGTAATTCATCTGCGCATGTACGTAGAAGCCGCAATTGACTTCCCCGACGAAGAAATCGACTTTCTTTCCGATGGTAAAGTCTCGGGTAACCTAGAAGCCATTATTCAGCAACTCGCAGAAGTGCGTAAACAAGCCAAGCAAGGCAGCATCATGCGTGAAGGCATGCGCGTAGTTATTGCTGGCCGCCCTAACGCCGGAAAATCTTCATTACTCAACGCCTTAGCTGGCCGTGAAGCCGCGATTGTTACAGACATCGCAGGTACGACGCGAGACGTACTACGTGAGCATATTCATATTGATGGCATGCCCCTTCATATTATCGACACGGCAGGACTTCGTGAGAGTCCAGATAAAGTAGAACAAATAGGCATTGAGCGTGCTTGGGAAGAGATCCGCGGCGCCGATCACGTACTGTTTATGGTGGATGGCACCGAAACCCACGAAACCGATCCTGCGAAGATCTGGCCTGATTTTATCGAGCAGTTACCACAAGGCATGGAAATTACCGTGATCCGCAATAAAGTCGATTTAAGCGGTGAAGCGGTTGGCGCAACAACGAGTGATGGCCATACCCTTATCCGTCTAAGTGCCAAAGATATTCAAGGCATTGATTTATTGAGAGAACACCTAAAAGCCTGTATTGGATTTACTGGTGCAACTGAAGGTGGCTTTATGGCTCGCCGTCGTCACTTAGACGCCCTAGAGCGCGCTGCTGAGCACCTAGAAATAGGTCAAACTCAGCTAGAAATGCATATTGCCGGTGAAATTTTGGCAGAAGAGCTACGCCTTACCCAGCAATACCTCAATGAGATCACCGGTGAATTCACCTCCGACGACTTGCTGGGCAAAATCTTTAGCTCGTTTTGTATTGGTAAATAACAAGGTAAACTAAAGGAAACAAATATCCAAATAAAGTTAAAATACCTAATATATTCATACATTTAATTACTTTTTATATTTCTCTAGTTTCCTTTAGTTTCATAATATGGGCCTCGAATGGCCCACTTACTTCTTTGATGTGAGCCACTATTGGTCCACCAAAGAGGAAGTTATTATGAAATTAACTATCGAGAAAAAGTCACCTGATAGTGCTGGCCGCCAACAACTGTTATTAACCAGAAATTATGGTTCTTACCTAAATGAAAATGGCAAACGAGTAAAACGCCGTAAAAGACAATCATTAGACTTGTTCATTTATGCCACTCCTAAAGACAAGTTTGAACGAGATCACAATAAAAAGACCCTAGATATTTCAGAAAAGATAAGGGCACAAGCGATTGTTGATTTAGCTAACAACAAGCATCATTTTGAAGACTCAAAAAAACAGCAAGAAAGCTTTTATAGCTACATGCAGCAATTAATTAACGAAAAAGAGCACACGGATAGCACATCAAACGTATCGCTCTGGGAATCATCGTTAATGCATCTAAAGAGGTATTGTGAAGGAAACCCGCTGTCATTTGCTGACTTCGATGCAGATGTATTATGAGGGTTCAGAACATACTTAATAAAACATGCACGAACAAAGTCAGATAAGCTACTTTCTTCAAATACTACATCATGCTATTTCAATAAAGTGAGAGCGGCTTTAAACAAAGCATTTCACGAAGGCATTATTCGCCGAAATCCTGTAAACGAAGTAAAAAGCATCAAGATAGAACAAAACCCTCGTAATTACTTAGAAGAGGAAGAAGTAACAGCTCTTTATAGAACAGAGTGCCGATATGATGTACTAAAGCGAGCATTCTTATTCGGATGCCTGACAGGTATGCGCTGGAGCGATATTCAAAAACTAACGTGGGATCGAATAGCTTTAAAAGAGCAACGCGCGACGTTCAGACATACGAAAACAAAACATCTCCAGTACCTTGATTTACCCGATGATGCGATCAGCTTATTAGGTTCGCAAGGAGAAGCCCATGAACGTGTTTTTAAAGGCTTAAGATACTCGAGCTATACTAACGTAGCCCTAACCCAATGGATGCTCAGAGCAGGTATTACAAAGCACATAACCTTTCACTGCGCGAGACACACATTTGCAGTCCGTATGTTAACTAATGATATCGATATCTATACGGTATCAAAGCTACTAGGCCACTCAGAGTTAAAAACAACACAAATTTACTCTGATATAGTTGAGCGTAAGCGAAAAGAGGCGATGACCACCCTACCTAGTTTATTTCAATAAAGGATATTAGGTTGGGAAATATGGGAAACTGGGAAAGTTTAATAAAAACAGTTAAATATAATTTTATTTACCTTCCCTCTTTCCCGTTTTTATTTGAAAAGCCAGTTGTATCCAGGAGGTGTGAAAGCGTCGAGTGCTTGCCACTCAGAGCGCCGCATACCTCTTGGATAACCTTCACTACGCAGAGAAAATCCAGTCAAGCTAGAAATCGCCCGCAGGGTTGCGAAGCAAGGGGCCCCGCTTGCGGGGTTCCGATTTATGGCTTTACAGGGTTTGAAAGGAGTGGTTATAAAGTCTGCACTCTACTACAGCTCATCGTTTGCTTCTTGTTCGGTTTTATTCTTATGTAACTCATTTACGAACTCAATATTGTTTATCATCACAGCTAGGATCGCTTTAATTTGGTTCAAAGAAACAAATATTATTAGTCCCACACTTAAGATTTTAAGTACCTCTTTGTGTTCAATCACAACAGATGCATTTTTTAAAAGCATGTAAGATAAGTTAAAAAGAAGGATAGTGACCAAGACAAAGGCGGAAGTTAGAATTATTAGTACTAACTTCTCAATACGCTTTGTTTTTTCGCTACCTTTTATCAATGAAACTTTTTTCGGATTAGTAAAAGCAGCTATAGCTTCTGGGTATATATATGCAATCCAAATACCAGCTAAAGTAAAAACTGCTGCCGATATGTTTTGTAATGTAGAAAGTACTTCTTTGACCTGCTCAAATCTGATTCCAGCAGCTGTGTAGTAAGCTATAGTTAAGCTTACAAGAATAAATACACTTTGTATGATAAGGCGTGTCATTCTACTCACCAACAACTTTATCGAGCTCTTCTTCCTCACCGCCTTCCAGAATTGGCGCTAATATGTCAACCCTCTGCCTAGTCAATATTGGAAGGATTTTTTCAGCTGGATAATAGTTTCCATCTTCTTTTTCAAGAGTATTAATTAATATATGAGCTCTATCAACATAACGATTAAACCACTTTGTTGTGCCGTCTTTTCCGTCGGTTTTAAAGCCAACATTGTTCCAGTCTTCTTCAGTTGGATCATATTCTTCACAATAAACATTCAACATTGATTTAAGCTCATTTCCATTCAAATTGGCTTCGGATACAATCTCAACTTGTTTCTTGAAGTATTTACCTTTTTGTTTCTTAGTTACCTTATCCCAAAGCTTAAATATAGAGTCTTTGTCATCTTCTTTAACCGTTGAAATTGTATCTCTAACGACAATGTGAGATATAGTTTTTGATAATCGATCTGTATCTACATTCTTAACCGATAATTCTTTCAACTGCCCATGAAATCTAAACTTCATAGTGAAAGAGTCATCATCCGATTTATAACAAACATTTTTTGTAGTTATATTTCTACCAGCATACTGATTGTAGATATCATGCTCATGTATCTCTTTTCTAGGATGATCGACTCTTAAATCAATAGTCCTTTTGAAGTAATCATATATGGAATCAGTATCAGCTAGAGAATTTGGAAACTTTACTGAAGCAAGAAGGTTATATTCGGGGATAAACCAATAGTACATTGGCTCCCCAAGAATGACTGGTTTCCCACCTACTTTCTTCCCTACCTTTATTGAGTCACCTTTATTTGAACCTACCTTCGAATCGGCCAAAATTCCACTTAGGTTACCACTATCATCGCTATAACGCTTCCAAAATACGAAGAGTGAATCACCAGTAACAGGATCAGTGGTAACAGATTTACAATAAATTTGTGTTCTATTTGGATTAGTTGCAACATCCCAGGGAATTGTTTTTGAAAACTCTTTATCTTTGACCCAATTAGTAACTAACTTAATAGTTTCACTCAAAGATCCCTCTACCAGCTCACTGTCTTTTTTATTTCTCATTCTATAGAAGCCACAGTGAGTAACTTCAAAGAAGCTAATAAGCCCTTTTTCCATGTTTCTGCCCGTTATAATTTTTAGTTATCAAATTGTATATTTTTTAGAGAGTAACGTCACCATGATTGTACTAATTATAAACAGTAGAATGAAAGGGTAGAGTAAAAAATTTAATCTCTTCAATAGGAAATAAATATTAACTTTATAGTTTATTATTACTGAGTCGACCGTCGAGGCCACTGCTCATGATGCCTCGACATCCAATCCGCCCTGAAAAATTGCAGGGCCAAAAGAGGGATGGAGATTTGAGCGTGTCAAAAAGGTGTTGCAATCTCTGATCACTGTGATAATTTTATTAACGAACCAGCTCGACATGAGCATCAAGAAAAAGGGCGTATCCACTGCCCGCAACACGTTCCTGAGGAGCTGCATTCGCAGCATTATGGGTCACACGACCGCCCCACTATAAACAACACAAATATAAACCACAGTAGTTCGCGCTGTATTTCAACAGAAATCACACGGCTCAGCTTTATTGCTTTAGACCAGTTAGCCTTTATGTCTTTCGACAATATGCTCGGTTACGCACCGTTCATATGGCTTTAAAACTTACCTATTTTGGCGTTTCGCCCCCCTGGTCTTCGGTTTGGTGTTTTTCTCAATACTTTCAAAACTATTTTTTAAATTTATGAGGAACATGAAATGAGCCAATTAGGATATCGTCTTCACCAAATGGTGAACGACACACACCGCGAAAGTAGCTTTAGCACTAGAGCTACCCGAAGCAAAGTTTTAAACCTCGCAGCAGCACAGCTACTTAGCCATGGTTATAGATTAAGAGATCCATCAGGTCTTAAAACCAAACATATCAATCACCTTGTAACGCGTTGGCAAGATGAAGGTCTAGCACCAAAAACGATTAAAAACAGAATGGCAGCACTGCGTTGGATTGCCGAAAAAATAGGTAAACCTAATATCTGTTCACGCAGTAATGATGATTACGGCATTCCAAGAGTTCGCAACAACCCCATTGGCAAGTCAAAAACGTTAGACATGGATAAGCATGTCAAGATCAAGAGTGACTTGATCAAGCTTTCCCTGCGTTTGCAGCAAGAGTTTGGGCTGAGAAAAGAGGAGTGTATGAAATTCAGCTTATCCTATGCTTTGATAGATGCTAACACTCTGCAAATAAAAGGCTCATGAGCTAAGGGTGGCAAATACCGCAAATCTACCCAATCACGTTAAGTGCTAAATCTGGCCAGTCCAACATCCATACACTGCGTATCCTAAGCGCTTAAACTTAGGAGAAATAAAATGGCTCTATCTACAACTTTCAATGCACTACACCAACAATCAGCCCCGCTTTTTCTAGCTAACTGCTGGGATCCATCATCAGCGCTTATCATCGAACAGGCTGGTGGTCAGGCCGTTGCGACAACAAGCTGGGGTATGTCTAATCATCAGGGCTACAAAGATGGAGAACAACTCACATTTGACCGTGTACTACAAACAGTAAGTGCCATCCTTAAGGTGATCACTATTCCATTAAGTGTTGATATTGAGGCAGGCTACAGTGCGGATCAAAATCAGATCATCAAACATATTATCCAATTGGCCGACCTTGGCGTTGCAGGTATCAATATTGAAGACAAACCCAGTCACCAGAGCAGCTTACGCGATATAAAGGCACACCAAGCGCTATTGCAGGCAATCAAACAAGCTTTACGTCATAATGGTTTCGATCATTTTTTTATTAATGCCCGTTGCGATCTTTGCTTACAACCACAGTGGACGGAAGCGGCGCTGCATGAGCGTGCGCTCGTCTATCAAGCAGCAGGTTGCGATGGCTTTTTTATTCCCGGTTTAACCGACACCACCATGATAAAACGCCTAACAGCCCTGCTTTCAATTCCAGTCAATGTGATGCTGTTGCCCGGATTTAGTGATAAACAGGCGTTAGCAGAGATAGGAGTCAAACGTATCTCATCGGGTAATGCTCTCAGCGATCATGTGATAGCACTGCAAGAATCAGCCACCAGAAGGCTGCTCGAAGAACATGCTGTAGACTTCTTATTTGAGCAATCAGTCCGCACAACTTGGCTGTCAAACTAAATAAATCACAAGATCTGACCGCTTTTTTAGATTCTTTTATTATATGGATCTAAGTATATAGATCTAAAAGACTGGATCGACTTCCAGCTTTTAGATCGTTATCCACAACACCTCATCCACAACCTCAAAATTTGTTCAAAAACAGCGGAGATCTTACCGTTTCAAGCATGCGCTTTGGCTTAAAAAAGTATTTTTAGGCTCAGCTATCCCATAGATTATCCACAAATAAATCACCGAGTTAAGCTTAGGAATATTTTATTTTTCCTTTTTATTTCATATAGATAAATAAGGACATTAAAAGTCACACACTATTTGTGCAAATATTTTTATCCAATTACTTCAAACCCCTCTTTACATATTCACGTTAAACGCTAAGATGGCGCGCAATACGACTTAGGTAAGGGTAACAATGCAAACTTTAGATCTTATTGTAGGCAGCCAAATGGGATCAGCAGAATACGTTGCTGAACAGCTAATGGAATCGCTTGAATCTCAAGGTTATACCGTAAATTTGCATGAAAAACCCGAGCTTGAAGCTTGTCAGCAAGCACTTTGGCTGGTGGTGACATCAACCTATGGGGCCGGTGACTATCCAGAAAACTTATTACCTTTTATATCAGCACTAAAAGCGAGCTCGGATCTAAGCCAGTTACGCTTTGCGGTAGTGGGAATTGGTGATTCAAGTTACGACACCTTTAATCATGCAGCTATTAATCTTGCTGATCTACTTAAAGAAAAAGGTGCAACACAGCTGTTAGACATAGAAAAGATCGATGTTTTACACCCAGATCTACCAGAAGATACCGCTATTGCTTGGTTACCTAAGTTTGTTGAATGTGTCGCTTAACGGCGCGACATTGAAATACACAGAAGTTATTCACAAATTCAGTCTATTTTAGATCGTATTGTGGATAACCTATGATCTAACTGCTGATCTACGCTTACTTATCCATTGGATAAAATAATTCAGATCTAGCCCTGTGAATAAAGTGCCAAGTTGATCAAAGGTTTTAAGCCCATTGATCCGATCTAATTCACACCAATTGATCTTAGTTAAGCAGTTGGATCTAAACAGGAATACAAAACTATTCACAGATCAAAGGATCAGTAGTAGTAAGATCAATAAAGATCTTTAAAAAGATCCTTATATATTTTAAGTGATCTCTTTTTTGCGTTGTGCAAAGTTTAACCATTTCACTTCTGGTTAATTCTAGGTAGAATACGCATCCTTTCTAAATTTGCTCGGTTGTTTTAAGTAGGATCCCGTAAATGATTTATCATGAACATTTTGATGTCATCGTTGTTGGTGGTGGACACGCAGGCACTGAAGCTGCACTTGCAGCTGCACGTATGGGTATGAATACCTTATTGTTAACACACAATATGGATACCTTAGGCCAAATGTCGTGTAACCCAGCTATTGGTGGGATTGGTAAAGGTCATTTGGTTAAAGAGATCGATGCGCTTGGTGGTGCAATGGCCAAAGCAATCGACAAAGGTGGGATCCAATTTCGAACGCTTAATTCATCGAAAGGCCCTGCGGTACGAGCGACTCGTGCTCAGGCAGATCGCGCATTGTATAAAGCTGCGATCCAAGACATTCTGCAACATCAAGAAAATTTAAAGATCTTCCAACAATCTTGTGATGATCTGATTGTTGAAGGCGATCAGGTCAAAGGTGTCGTAACTCAAATGGGTTTACGCTTTAGCGCTTCTTCAGTGGTGCTAACGGTTGGTACTTTCTTGGGTGGCCAGATCCATATTGGTTTAGAAAACTTTAAAGGCGGCCGTGCTGGCGATCCTCCTTCTATCGCTTTGGCTGAGCGTTTACGTGAAATGCCTTTTCGAGTCGATCGTCTAAAAACGGGTACACCACCACGTATCGATGCAAGAACCGTTGATTTTTCAGTGATGCAAGAGCAACCTGGCGATACCCCTACTCCGGTTTTCTCGTTTATGGGCAAAGTGTCTGATCATCCAAAACAGATCCCTTGTTATATCACCTATACCAATGAAAAAACCCACGATGTGATCCGCAATAACTTACATCGCTCACCGATGTATGCCGGCGTGATTGAAGGAATTGGTCCACGTTACTGCCCTTCCATCGAAGATAAGATTGTGCGTTTTGCTGATAAAGAAAAACATCAGATCTTCGTAGAACCCGAAGGTTTAACGTCATACGAGCTATATCCAAATGGTATCTCCACCAGCTTACCATTTGATATCCAACTGGAGATCGTGCGTTCTATTAAAGGGTTTGAGAATGCGCATATTTGTCGTCCTGGTTATGCAATTGAGTACGACTTCTTCGATCCTCGTGACCTTAAGCAATCATTAGAAACTAAGTTTATCAATGGCTTATTCTTTGCAGGTCAAATAAACGGTACAACCGGTTATGAAGAAGCTGGCGCACAAGGGTTGATTGCGGGTATGAACGCAGCCCTTCAAGTTCAAGGCCGTGAAGCATGGACACCGCGCCGTGATGAAGCTTATGCCGGTGTGTTAATTGACGACTTAGCAACGCTTGGTACAAAAGAACCTTATCGTATGTTTACCTCGCGTGCTGAATACCGTTTGTTACTGCGTGAAGACAATGCGGATTTACGTCTAACGGAAAAAGGTCGCGAATTAGGTTTAGTTGACGATGAACGCTGGGCTGCATACAACGACAAGCTTGAAGTTATGGAACAAGAAGCACAGCGTCTGCGCAATACTTGGATCCATAAAGATCACCCTGCACTTGAAGCGGTAAATGGATTATTGAAAAAACCACTGGTACGCGAAGCCAGTCTTGAAGATCTGATCCGCCGTCCTGAGGTTAATTATCACGACCTAATGGCAATTGAAGGATTAGGATCTGAGTTTGATAATATTCCAGCCCTTGAACAGGTTGAAATCCAAACTAAGTACGCCGGTTACATTGCGCGTCAACAAGATGAGATTAATAAACAGCTTCGTCATGAAGAGACAATACTGCCTGCTGAGTTTGACTATGGCCAGGTAAACGGCCTGTCAAATGAGGTTGTGGCAAAGCTAAGTGATGCTCGTCCACAAACGATTGGCCAAGCTTCACGTATTTCTGGTATCACCCCTGCTGCTATTTCGCTATTATTAGTGTATCTGAAAAAGCAAGGGCTATTACGTAAGTCGGCGTAATAGCAGTGGAACACTGTGTTATTAGAACAATTGAATGAATTACTCGCTGATACCTCAATCGAGCTCAGCGAACAACAAAAGCAGCAGTTGGTCGAATATGTCCAGCTGCTGGATAAATGGAACAAAGCCTACAACCTCACTTCCGTTCGTGACCCAAAAGAAATGATGGTAAAACACATCATGGACTCTTTGGTTGTTGCGCCACACCTAACGGGCAGTAACTATATTGATGTTGGCACCGGACCGGGTTTACCGGGTATGGTTTTAGCGATAGCTAGACCGGACATCAATTTTGTTCTTCTTGATAGCCTTGGTAAAAGAGTTCGATTTTTAATGCAGGTAAAACATGGGCTTGGCATTGAGAATGTTACCCCTGTGCAGTCTCGAGTTGAAGAATATCAGCCAAGTGTTAAATTAGACGGTGTACTCAGCCGTGCTTTTGCATCACTACAAGATATGATCCAGTGGTGTTCACATTTAATCGATAACCAAGGTGTATTCATAGCACTCAAGGGTCAATACCCTGCGGATGAGCTAGAACAATTACCAAACGGCGTGAGTTTATCGCAAGATATTAGTTTAGTGGTGCCCAAGCTTGAAGGTGAGCGCCATTTAATCATTCTTTCTAAAGATTAATTGTCGAGGACAATGTGGCAAGAGTCATTGCAATAGCAAACCAAAAAGGTGGTGTTGGTAAAACAACCACTGCGGTGAATTTAGCCGCGTCCATGGCGGCGACTAAACGTAAAGTTCTGTTGATCGATCTCGATCCCCAAGGCAATGCAACCATGGGCAGTGGCGTCGATAAATACGCCGATGTCGCTACGGTTTATGATCTGTTGATCGAAGAAGCGCCGATGGATCAAGTGATCACCACAGAAACCAGTGGTGAGTATCATTTGATCGCAGCAAATGGGGATGTAACCGCGGCAGAAGTCAAACTGATGGAGTTGTTTGCACGCGAAGTGAGACTACGTAACGCCCTTGAGACGATAAAAGATAAATATGAGTATATATTCATCGACTGTCCACCTTCATTAAATATGCTAACGGTAAATGCCATGGCTGCCGCTGATGCGGTTTTAGTTCCGATGCAGTGTGAATATTATGCACTGGAGGGATTAACGGCTTTGATGGACACCATTACCCAACTCGGTAAGTTGGTGAATCCAGGATTGCAAATTGAAGGCATTTTGCGCACTATGTATGACCCGCGTAATCGTCTAGCTAACGACGTATCTGAGCAGTTAAAACAACACTTTGGCGATAAAGTGTACCGGACTGTGATCCCTCGTAATGTGCGATTAGCGGAGGCGCCAAGTTTTGGAGCGCCTGCGATGTATTATGATAGAGCATCAAGCGGTGCGAAAGCTTATCTAGCGCTAGCGGGTGAAATGCTAAGACGCAAAGAAAAGCAAGCAACTGCGGTTGCCTAAGAGGATAAAAAGAACATGTCGGTTAAAAAACGTGGTTTAGGCCGAGGGTTGGATGCCCTACTCAGCTCAGCTAAACCTAATCCAAGTGCTGCGGCACCTGTGCCTAATCAAGAAAAAGCGGTTGCGACAGTCAGTGAAGCACCTGCCGAATCGGCGGTTGAACAAGAGTTACAACGATTACCTATTGAGTGGCTAAAGCCGGGTAAATATCAGCCGCGTAAAGATATGTCTGAACAGGCACTTGAGGAACTGGCGAGTTCGATCCGTTCACAGGGGATTTTACAGCCTATTGTGGTGCGTAAAGTTACCACGCAAAGCTTTGAAATTATTGCCGGTGAGAGACGTTGGCGCGCGGCACAACTGGCAAAGCAAGATACCGTTCCTTGTTTAATCAAAGATGTGCCGGATGAAGCGGCTGTTGCGATTGCGCTTATTGAAAACATTCAGCGTGAAGACCTCAATGCAATGGAAGAAGCAATTGCTCTAGATAGATTGCTAAATGAATTTGAACTCACGCATCAGCAAGTTGCCGATGCGGTGGGTAAATCGCGCACGACGGTCACCAATTTACTTCGTCTCAACAATCTCAACGATGATGTAAAAATCTTGTTGGAACATGGCGACATAGAAATGGGCCATGCTCGTTGTTTACTTGCCCTAACTGGTGAAGCGCAATCTGAAGCGGCAAGAACTGCTGTGGCCAAAGGGTTAACCGTAAGAGAAACCGAAAAACTGGTTCGTACCATTTTAGAGCCTATTGAGAAAAAAGAAGCGAAGCAAAAGGATCCTGATGTGAAGCTGCTTGAACAGCAATTACAGGAAAACTTAGGCGCAAAAGTTGAGATCAACTACAACCAAAAAGGTAAAGGTAAACTGGTTATTTCCTATGCTAGTTTGGATGAGCTTGATGGTATTTTGGGGCGTATTAACCCTGAAATGAATGAAGCTGACTAACGGTAAACTTAACTAATTGACTAATACGTGAATGCGGTGCTTTATTTTGCGCCGCTATTTTCTCACCGATATGCTGCGAAATAGCGAGAATACTAACAACTTTGATGGAAAAATAGCCACTCTTGTACAGGCTTGAATTTAAGCCTACCTCCCTAACAAATTTTGACCTATTTGGCGTCCAAAAAACGTCACATTTCGCCTCGTCAAGTTGCAAATTAAGCAGAAACAAGTATAATTTCGCCAGTTTTCATACCCTGATAAAATTTAACGTCATTAAGGTTAATATAAAGTGACTCATTCGTTAGCCCGCCCATACAGGCGAGCCGCATTACAAGGTGTTTTGATTCAGGGTATCGTAGCATTAGTCGCTGCAGTAATCGTTTTTATAGGTTGGGGAGTACAAGCCGGAGTTTCAGCATTAGCTGGCGGCGCTGTGTTGGTACTCCCTAATTTTGTATTTGCTGCTTACGCCTTTCGATTTATGGGTGCAAGCAAAGCAAATCAAGTATATTCCTCGATAAAACGAGGAAATGGATTAAAATTTTTGCTAACTGTTGTGCTCTTTGCACTGATTTTTAAGCATTTTTCAGTAATGATGCTGCCTTTCTTTGGCGCGTATATGCTCGTGATGCTGACACAATGGTTGGTCCTGATTTTTTTTAATCATTAACTTTTGGGATAAAACATGGCTGCAGAAGAAGTTACTCTATCAAGCCATATTCAGCACCACTTGACCAATGCCAAGATGTGCTCGACCGATGCCGGTCTTGCCTTCAACAAAGCATGTGCGGATAGTGGTTTCTGGACATGGCATGTAGATACCCTCGCATGGTCAATCGGTTTAGGTCTGATATTTTTATGGATCTTCCGAAGTGCCGCTAAAAAATCCACTATAGGTGTTCCTGGTAAATTCCAGTGCTTTATCGAGATGGTTGTTGAGTTCGTTGGTGCCAACGTACGTGACACTTATCATGGTAATAGCAAGTTAGTTGCACCTTTAGCCCTAACGGTCTTCGTTTGGGTATTCCTAATGAACTTGATGGATTTGATTCCAGTTGACTTCCTACCTGCATTCGCTGGCTTTGTTGGTGAACAAGCATTTGGTATGGATTCACACGATGTGTACATGAAGATTGTACCTACAACAGACTTAAACATGACAGCAGCACTGGCGCTAGGCGTGTTTATTCTGATGATCGGTTATTCAATTAAAATCAAAGGCATCGGTGGCTTTATTGCAGAATTAACATTGCACCCATTTAGCTCTAAAAACAAACTAATGATGGCAGTGTTGATCCCGTTTAACTTACTACTTGAAACAATCGCATTAGTTGCTAAGCCGTTCTCGCTAGCACTACGTTTGTTCGGTAACTTATACGCAGGTGAGATGATCTTCATCCTTATCGGTGCAATTGGTTTGATGCAGTTACCACTGCACTTCGTGTGGGCAGTATTCCACATTATGGTAATCGTACTTCAGGCATTCGTATTTATGATGCTGACTATCGTTTACCTCAGTATGGCTAGTACAGAAAGTCACTAATCTGCTGAATAATAAAGATTTTTACAACTTAAATTTAAACTTAAACTTTAATTTACTATTAAAACTTTGGAGATAAAAATGGAAATCGCAGTTGCTATTAAACTTATCGCTGTTGCACTACTAATCGGTTTTGGTGCTATCGGTACTGCACTAGGCTTCGGTAACATGGGTGGTAAGTTCCTAGAAGCATGTGCTCGTCAACCTGAGCTTGCGCCTTCACTACAAGTTAAAATGTTCATCCTAGCTGGTCTTATCGATGCCGTTGCAATGATCGGTGTAGGTATCGCTATGTACATGTTGTTCGCTCTTTAATATTGCAAAATACCTGAAACGAACAACTGTCAAGTAAGGAGGAGCGGTCGTGAACTTAAACGCCACTCTAATAGGTGAATTAATCGCATTTGTGGTCTTCGTATGGTTCTGTATGAAGTTCGTATGGCCACCACTAAATGGTGCGATTGAAGCTCGCCAGAAGAAAATCGAAGATGGTTTAGCGGCATCTGATGAAGCTGAGAAAGAACTTGAGCGCGTACGTGCACAAGGTGCTGAACAGTTGAAAGAAGCGAAAGCACAAGCGGCTGAAATCATCGAACAAGCTAAGAAGCGTGCTGCGCTAATTGTTGACGAAGAGACTACTCGTGGTCAGCAAGAGCGTGAAAAAATCATTGCTCAGGGACACTCTGAAATTGAGTCTGAGCGCAACCGTGTGAAAGAAGAGCTGCGTTCACAAGTCGCTGCACTTTCTATCGCAGGCGCTGAGAAGATTTTAGAGCGTGAAATCAATCAAGCCACACACAGTGACATCGTTGAAAAACTTGTCGCTGAGCTTTAAGTAGGAGGGTATGAGCATGTCTGAATTGACTACTATCGCTCGCCCATACGCTAAAGCGGCTTTTGAACTTGCCGTTGAAAAAGGCACAGTTGAAGCTTGGAATGAAATGCTGTTCTTCGCTGGTCAAGTTACCAGCGACGAACAGGTTCAGGCGCTACTTGGTAGCATCGCTACTGAATCACAACAGTCTGAAATCATTATCAAGTTATGTGCTGAGCAACTCAACGAACAAGGTCAAAATCTTATCAAGCTGATGGCCGAAAATGAGCGTTTAGCTGCCATTCCAGCTGTTGCAGAGTTGTTTGCTGAATTAAAAGCAGACTATGAAAAAGAAATCGAAGTAGATGTGGTTTCAGCAACAGTGCTTGCAGATGATACGCAAGCAAAATTGGTCGCGGCACTTGAGAAACGTTTCGCACGCAAAGTTAAGCTGAATTGTAGCATCGACGAAGCCATTGTAAGTGGCCTAGTGATTAAAGCCGGTGACACCGTAATCGACGGTTCTGTTCGCGGCAAGTTAGATCGTCTTGCGACGTCGCTACAATCGTAATTGGGAAAAAGAGCATGCAACTTAATTCCACAGAAATTTCTGCACTGATCAAGCAACGCATTGAGCAGTTTGAAGTTGTAAGTGAAGCGCGTAACGAAGGTACTATCGTATCTGTTACCGACGGTATCATCCGCATTCACGGTCTTGCTGACTGTATGCAGGGTGAGATGATCGAGCTTCCTGGCAACCGTTATGCTATCGCACTAAACCTTGAGCGTGACTCAGTAGGTGCTGTAGTAATGGGTCCATACGCTGACCTTAAAGAAGGCGTAAAAGTTAAATCAACTGGTCGTATCCTTGAAGTACCTGTAGGCCGTGGTCTACTAGGTCGTGTTGTTAACACGCTAGGTGAGCCAATCGACGGTAAAGGCGCTGTTGATAACGATGGTTTTGAACCAGTTGAAAAAATCGCACCTGGCGTAATCGAGCGTCAATCAGTAGATGAGCCAGTACAAACTGGCTATAAGTCTATCGATGCGATGATCCCAGTTGGTCGTGGTCAGCGTGAGCTTGTGATCGGTGACCGTCAGACTGGTAAAACAGCACTAGCAATCGATGCTATCATCAACCAAAAAGACACAGGCGTTAAGTGTGTGTACGTAGCGGTTGGTCAAAAAGCGTCAACAATTGCTAACGTAGTACGTAAACTAGAAGAGCACGGTGCACTTGCAAACACTATCGTAGTAGTTGCTTCTGCATCAGAATCTGCAGCGCTACAATTCCTAGCGCCGTTCTCTGGTTGTACTATGGGTGAATACTTCCGTGACCGCGGTGAAGATGCACTAATCGTATATGATGATTTGTCTAAGCAGGCTGTTGCTTACCGTCAAATCTCACTACTACTTAAGCGTCCACCAGGCCGTGAAGCATACCCAGGTGACGTTTTCTATCTTCACTCACGTCTTCTAGAGCGTGCGTCTCGTGTAAACGCTGACTACGTTGAGAAGTTCACAAATGGTGAAGTGAAAGGTAAAACAGGTTCATTGACGGCATTGCCAATCATTGAAACTCAAGGTGGTGACGTTTCTGCATTCGTACCTACCAACGTTATCTCAATCACTGACGGTCAGATCTTCTTAGAAACTGACTTGTTCAACGCAGGTATCCGTCCAGCGGTTAACGCTGGTATCTCGGTATCTCGTGTAGGTGGTGCAGCTCAAACTAAGATTGTTAAGAAACTAGGTGGTGGTATCCGTCTAGCGCTAGCTCAGTACCGTGAACTAGCGGCGTTCTCTCAGTTCGCTTCTGACCTTGATGATGCAACACGTGCACAGCTTGAACACGGTGAGCGTGTAACAGAGCTAATGAAGCAGAAACAGTACGCACCGATGTCTGTTGCTGATATGTCATTATCGCTATTTGCAGTAGAGAAAGGCTTCCTAAAAGATATCGAAATCAACAAGATCCTTGATTTCGAAGCAAGCCTAATCGCATTTGCTAAGAGCGAGTACGCAGAGCTAATGGCTCAAATCAATGAAACTGGTAACTACAACGCCGAGATCGAAGCGCAGCTTAAAGAGCTTCTTGAGAAGTTCAAGTCTACGCAAACTTGGTAATGTGTTATTAAGGTGAGTAGGTAACTACTCACCGAGATTCGGAGAGAGAGTCATGGCCAGCGGAAAAGAGATAAAAAGCAAGATCGGGAGTATCAAGAATACTCAAAAGATCACCAGCGCAATGGAGATGGTTGCCGCTTCTAAAATGAAGAAGGCACAAGAACGCGTAGCGTCTAGTCGTCCATACGCTGAAAACTTACGCAAAGTGATCGGTCGTATTGCTCAGGCTAATCTTGATTTCCATCACCCGTTTCTAGAAGAACGTGATGTGAAACGAGTTGGTTATATCGTTATCTCTACAGACCGTGGTCTTTGTGGTGGCTTAAACTCAAACGAGTTTAAGCGTGTAGCGAAAGACGTGAAAGCGTGGAAAGAAAAAGGTGTTGAGGCGTCGTTCGCAACACTAGGTAGCAAAGCTGCTGGTTTCTTTAGACGTTTTGGTGGTTCGCTTGAAGCCAAAAAGGCAGGGCTGGGAGATGCACCTTCAATTCAGGACGTAATTGGTCCTGTAAAAGTAATGCTAGATGCATACGAAGAAGGCAAAATTGACCGCTTATTCGTTGTGTACAACAAGTTTGTCAACACAATGAAACAAGAGCCTGTTATCGATCAGTTATTACCTTTGCCAAAAGCTGAAGAAGAAGTATCAGCTCACGCTTGGGATTACTTATATGAGCCAAGCCCAGAGGCGATTTTAGAGACACTAATTGTGCGCTTTATTGAGTCTCAGGTTTACCAAGGCGTAGTTGAGAATGCTGCCTCTGAGCAAGCTGCCCGTATGGTTGCGATGAAAGCCGCAACGGATAACGCAGGTGGCCTGATTGATGAGCTACAGCTGGTATACAACAAGGCACGTCAAGCCGCAATCACACAAGAAATCAGTGAGATTGTGAGCGGTTCGGCTGCCGTGTAACGCTTCGGCAAAGTTTAATAAGAGGAATAGACATGAGTTTAGGTAAGGTCGTCCAAATTATCGGCGCCGTTGTGGATATCGAGTTTCCACAAGACAACGTGCCAGCCGTATATGACGCACTAAAAGTTACAGAAGGCGACTTAGTTGGTTTGACACTAGAAGTGCAACAGCAGCTAGGTGGCGGTGTGGTACGTGCTATCGCACTTGGTACTACTGACGGTTTACGTCGTAGTACATCAGTAGAAGGCACTGGCGGACCAATCATGGTTCCAGTTGGTACAAAGACCCTAGGTCGTATCATGAACGTACTTGGTGACGCGATTGATGAAGCGGGTCCTATCGGTGAAGAAGAGCGTTGGTCTATTCACCGTGCAGCACCATCATACGAAGAGCAGAGCAGCTCAGTTGAACTTCTAGAGACTGGTATCAAGGTTATCGACCTTGTATGTCCATTCGCTAAAGGTGGTAAAGTTGGTCTATTCGGTGGTGCGGGTGTAGGTAAAACCGTAAACATGATGGAACTTATCCGTAACATCGCAATCGAGCACAGCGGTTACTCAGTATTCGCAGGTGTTGGTGAGCGTACTCGTGAGGGTAATGACTTCTACCATGAGATGAACGACTCAAACGTACTAGATAAAGTATCACTAGTATATGGTCAGATGAACGAGCCACCGGGTAACCGTCTACGTGTTGCACTAACTGGTCTAACAATGGCTGAGAAGTTCCGTGACGAAGGTCGTGACGTACTATTCTTCGTAGATAACATCTACCGTTATACACTAGCAGGTACTGAAGTATCAGCACTTCTAGGTCGTATGCCTTCAGCGGTAGGTTACCAGCCTACACTAGCTGAAGAAATGGGTGTTCTACAGGAGCGTATCGCATCAACTAAGACAGGTTCAATCACTTCAATCCAAGCGGTATACGTACCTGCGGATGACTTGACTGACCCATCTCCAGCAACCACGTTTGCTCACTTAGATGCGACAGTAGTACTTTCTCGTGATATCGCGTCTCTAGGTATCTACCCTGCGGTAGACCCTCTAGATTCAACTTCACGTCAGCTTGACCCACAAGTTATCGGTCAAGAGCACTACGACACTGCACGTGGCGTTCAAACAGTTCTACAGCGTTATAAAGAGCTGAAAGACATCATCGCAATTCTAGGTATGGACGAGCTATCTGACGAAGATAAGCAAGTTGTATCTCGTGCACGTAAGATCCAGCGTTTCCTATCTCAGCCATTCTTCGTTGCTGAGGTATTTACAGGTGCACCTGGTAAATACGTATCTCTTAAAGACACAATCTCTGGCTTTAAGGGCATCCTAAACGGTGATTACGATGATATGCCTGAGCAGGCATTCTACATGGTTGGCTCAATCGACGAAGCGATCGATAAAGCTAAAAACATGTAATTAGGAGGTTGTTATGGCAATGACAGTACACCTTGATGTAGTAAGTGCAGAGCAGAGCTTGTTCTCTGGCGCTGTGACTACTATCCAAGTGACAGGTAGTGAAGGTGAGCTTGGTATTCATCCAGGTCACGCGCCACTGCTGACTGGCCTAAAACCTGGTATGGTACGTTTGGTTAAAGCAGATAGCTCAGAAGAAGTTATCTACGTTGCAGGCGGTACGCTTGAAGTTCAACCACAAACAGTAACTGTTCTAGCGGACGTTGCTATTCGTGCGGAAGAGCTTGACGAGCAAGCTGCTGAAGAAGCTAAACGTGAAGCGGAAGCGCAATTAGCTTCAGGCAATGCGAGCGAGCTGGATTATCAGCGTGCGGCATTGCAGCTTGAAGAAGCCCTTGCGCAACTACGCCTTCTACGCCAGCTGCGCAAATAAGCAGCCACCTATCTGGTTATCAAAAACCCACGCATCGCGTGGGTTTTTTTATGCACGGTGTATACCACTCAATCAATTTGAAAGTATCAAGTCGACCCAAACGAAGTTCAAAATTTCTTATTGAGGTTGCCTACTTGGGTTTATACCAATTCACTTAATTAAGCAAATTGGTATTACTTAGTACAGTTAAACTTTCCTACTCTTAGAAGAGCTACAAAATGGCCACCAACTTACTGTGACAGTATTAATTCTTTATGTTGAAGTTCTTTTTTTAGGAATGCTAACGTATCAAATATGCAGGCTTAAGCTGTTTGTCACGATTCATTACTTTCTGTATCTGTTGTTATAACTATATGTTTATTATGCTAATAATTACTTGGTCACACGTTGTGGCGTGAGGTAACAACACTTCACTTCTCGTATCCGCTCTCTACTCTCTAAACTCACCAAAACAAACACAGAGAAAAGTGAAATCAACGGGGATCAAGTTATGAAAATTTTTACGCATCAAGTCGGTTTGTTGTTGCTACTCCTTGTGTCTCAGCACAGCTTAGCGCAGCGTATCGTGACTACCGCTCCGGTTGTCGAAAATAGTCGAGGGATCACGAGTAAGTTGGTTGCAGAGGTTGTTGATTCAGATGCCATCGTACTATCTAGTTACAGCAGCGCGCACGTTCTTAGGATTAAAAAGATTGGAGAGCGAGTAAATGCTGGCGATGTGATTGCACAATTGGATACTCAATTTCTATCGTTGTCGGAGCAAAAAAAGCGCTTTGAGATTCGCCAAGCTGAGGCTCAGGTACAGCATCTTAATGTTGAGTTAAAGCGACTCGAAACCTTATCAAAAACTAAAAGTGTTAATCAATCGGAGTTAGATCAGCTTACTTATGAGCTTGCGAACGCCAAAAATAAGGTATCTGAGCTTGAAGTCAGTCTGACAGAAATCCAAAGACATATTTCGCTTAGCACAATTCGTGCCTCTGAAAGTGGCTTTGTTGCGGAAACCTTCGTACGTAAAGGCGAATTTGTCCAAGAAGGAGATGCGATTGCAAGAGTCAATAATTTTGCTGCAATTGAGTTGTCAAGTCAGCTTCCCATTGAACTACTTGATTATATTGATGAGCATGCCGAACTGATCATCGAAAGTGAGCTACAGGTACCGAAGCGCATTGGCACAGCCAAAGTCGCGAGAGTAGTACCTGAAGTAAGTGTAGGGACTGGCGCTGTAAAGTTATTTGTTGAACCGGAACCTGAACTGAAAGATAAACTAGTATTAGGTTCTAACCTGTCCATACAACTCACAATTACGATACCAAATAGTCTGCTTATCCCTGGTGATGCGCTAATCCCAAGAGGCAAGGATAGTTTTGTTTACAAGTTAAAAGCTGATAGTTCAGTAGAAAAAGCCAATGTAAAGGTGCTTGCTGGCATTAATGGTGATTATGTCGTGAGCGGTGCACTATCTGCCGGGGAGGTTGTTGTCACTCGAGGTGGGCTTGGTTTGAAATCCGGTGATGTGGTAAAAGTGGATGAAAGGGTAGCTCAATTATGAATAGTAGAATACTGAAAAATCCTCACTACGTGGTGAGTTTTTTTCTCATCATAATCATCTTGGGTATTGCCGCTATACCCAAACTCCCTGTTCAATTACTTCCAGATATTGGTGAAGACCGAATTGTTGTAGGAAATTTCTGGCCGGGTGCATCGCCCATGGAAATGGAACGTCAGATTGTTGAACCAGTAGAGGAGCTGCTAAGTAAAGTACCCGGAGTGTTGCGCTATGAAACCGATACTGGGACGGGATTTGCTTGGGTAAATATGACCTTTCAGCCAGGCACTGATATGCAGGAGGCTTATATTGAAGTTATCGATAAGATGAATCAATTTAATACGCGGCCAAAAACAGCACTAGAACCAATCATTCAAAACAAGTCAAAAGATAATAAAGGAAGTATTGCCGGCCTAGTACTTTTCCCAAATAGTGCAGGGGTTCCGGCTGATCGAGCAAGATACACAGAGGTATTTGAGAAATATGTCAGACCTAGAATCCTAGCGATTCCGGGAATTAGCAGCCTCTCACCTTTAGCGTCTACTGAACAGCGCATAGATATTATTTTTGACCCTGAAAAGTTGACTAAATACACGTTGACGATAGATCAAATGCTAAATATTTTGCGCAATTCTCTAGATCAAAGTGTTGGTATCGTTGAACAAGGTACACGCAACTTTGCGGTACGTTTTGAGGGTCGTCGTGATATCTCAGATCTCAATGGGCTAGTTATCGCTAAGAATGAACAAAAGGTGGTTACACTCGGTGATGTTGCCTACATCGAAAATGCCTTTGTTACTGATTCATCGCCAGTTTACTGGAAGCGACAGCAAGCTTTTTATGTCAGCGTTAATGCCGCAACTGGCTCAAATGCTTTGGCATCTTTGGCACAGCTAAGAAAAGTGATGACTGAACTCAATACTACAGTACTGCCTGAGCTAGGTGTACAAATGGAATTGACCAAGGATGACTCTAAAACCATCAATAGTGCAGTAAGTATGGTGCAAAATAACCTGATCCTCGGGGTTGTATTATCTACTTTAATTCTATTTTTGTTTGTTAGAAAGCTCCCGGTTATCGCGATGATATTCATCAGTTTGCCAATTTCCATTTTGGCCACATTTTTGGCTATGCAGGTTTTGGGTAGAACATTTAATGTGATATCGCTTGCCGGTATTGCTCTGTCGACAGGTATGATTTTGGATGCTGCAATCGTCGTGGTTGAAACTGCAGTGCGATATCGAGAGCAGGGGGAGCGTGTTGTAGATGCGATACGTAAAACGATGGCTGAGGTATCGGGAGCGCTGGTAAATTCAGTGGTATCTAGCATCATCGTATTTGCTCCAATACTTTTGATGCAAAGTGCAGAGGGCAAGCTATTCCACGATTTGGCCATCACTATTTCATCGGCTCTAGGCGCTTCTTTGTTTGTTGCTTTACTGCTGTTGCCACTGCTTTTACGCTATATTTTGCCTAGTATCAAAGCACTGGATACGACAGGAGACTTTGTCGATAGAATTTCTGCACGCCTTGCACGTATGGTAGTAAGTTCACGAAACCGAAGTGCGATGCTCCTGTTGTTAGTGATAGTACCAATCGCCGGGCTGATATTACTCGCGCCTAAGTTGAACATTTTACCGCAAGTGGAAGGAACGCGCGTTAACGTGTCTGTTAATGTCAACCAAAGTATGAATCATGAAGCGTTAACCAGTGAGTTGTTGATGCCCATAAATCAACTGATTGAAGCTGAGCAGGAACAGCAACAAGGTCCGCTGATTGATAAGTTTTTGTCATTTGTTTCGGGAAGTTCGTCGGTCCAGTTGGTGCTATACCCCAAAGAACCTGAGCAGGCTGAGCAATTAAAGTCTTGGGCAAAAAATACACTGGAAGCGGCTTTTCCACATGCGAATGTGTATGCCAACTTTAACTCTTTACTTGGTTTTGGTTTGTCTACCAATCGTCGGGTTACTATCGACTTTACCGGTACGTCGCTGGATGATTTGCAATTAATTGGGCGAGAAGTGTATGAGCATCTAAACACCAATATGGGTTATGCCAACCCGTGGAGCAACACCCCGTTGTATAATGATGACCCACAAATTATCTTTACTCCAAAAGACAATCAGCTGCTTGAATTGGGAGAGTCCCAGTATAATTTGTCACAGAAGTTACGTGCTCTGACCGACGGTGTCTATATTGGGGAATATTCTAATGGCACAAAAAACTTACCAATCTATATCAAAGGGGAAGATTGGGATGCCATCAATAATGTAATGGATACACCATTGTATTTTCCACTTGAAAACAAAGTTACCCTGTTAAGGACCTTAGTTGATTATGAGTTGGATGTCGGGCCAAGTTCTTTATATCGTCTAAATGGCTTTCGTACATTGTCAATTAATGTAACGCCACCGCCTAGCATTCCCTTATCTACTTTTATTGACGATCTCAAAGTTCAAGTGACCCCTATTATTGGGCAACATATGCCACAGTCTGTTTCGGTGTCCTATCGTGGTAGCGCGAGTAAATTAAATGAGCTTATTTCGGATATGCTGCAACAGTTTAGCTTTGCAATGCTAATTCTATTTTTACTTGTATCCGGGTGGTTTAAGTCTTTCCGCAATGGTTTGGCTATTATGCTATCGTTACCTATTGCACTGATTGGCGGGATGTTAGCACTCAATACCGTTAATCTTTTTACCTATCAACCCTTAGATGTTATCTCAATGATGGGGTTCATCATTCTAATTGGACTCGTTATTAATAATGCGATTCTGTTTGTTGGTCATTTTAATGAGCTTGAGAGTTTGCGCTATACCACAGGCGAGAAAATTCAGTTGGCGATTAAATCACGAGCACGGCCTATATATATGAGTACACTGACGAGTATTTTTGGGATGTTGCCTCTAGCAATTATTCCTGGCGTGGGTTCGGAGATTTATCGTGGCTTGGCCATTGTGATCGTTGGTGGTATGACATTCAGTGCTATATTTTCTCTTTCTGTTATGGCTGCCTTGTTAAGTTTACCCGTTTTCGCCAAATACAAAGAGCGTGAAGTCCTGTTTCCACATGCTGAAACGGTTTCATAATATTTATTTACCTAGTTGAACCACGTCAAGGCCACACTTAGTTGTGGCCTTTTTATTGTATTGCACGTTGTAACTCTTATGAGTTGTAGAACTCTGGTTTTGCTTTGAAACGTGTAAAGTTGGAAACCCCATCAAGGCTACACGATGTGTAATATTATGCCGTAATGTACAAGAGTATTTGAGTCTGTGCTTAGCTCTATGACATTAAGTATTAATCGAATATTACACCCAACAATACGCCTCTCATTTAACATTACGATCTGATTTCCGTAAGCTTGGGAGTCATTATTGTGAGTTAATTCGCATTGAAGTATTGTGACAGATTTATTTCATGACAGCAGCTTATACGCTAAAACTTAGTTAGCAGTGTTAACTTATTCTCATATTACAACTATTCAGGTCCCATTCCATCTTCACACACCTGTGACTATCCGCTATGAATAGCCTAATAAAACAAAAAAATACTTAGTAATAGATAAAAGATAGCAATATTGATTTTTTACATATTATTGTTTTTGTTGGTTTTATTTCTGTTTTTGGCATGTAATCAATTGAAATAATGCGTAGTCATGAATGGTGGGGTGGTAAATAGGCTTTTTACGCTTAAAGTAGATTCATCAACTCGGAGCACGATAATAAAGTAAATGAGTGCTCGACTCGATATAAATTAAACTCAAAAATTGGAAATAAATATGTTCTCTACATTAAAAAAACTAGCGCTAACAACTCTACTTACTTTAACTACAGTATCTGTAAATGCTTATGAGCAAGATACTAATAGTCAAGATAGTGCAACAGTAACGGATGACTTTGTAGTAACACCTGCATGCCCTAGTTTTCCTAAGTGTTGGCCGGCTCTTCCTCCAACATCAACGTCACAATACAACGCAAATAAGGAGTAAAACGATAACATCGAAGAGATTGCTTACATCCTATTTCCAATGCTGAAAAAGTGGTAATAGGTGATGCACTCGGTAGTGATAATGTTACTGAATAAGCACTACGAAACAAAAAAATATAATTAAAAACAAAAGTTACACAAGGATATAATATGTTTTCTAAAATAAACTCAACAACAATGAAATCACTTTTTATCGGCACAGTATTTTTTATTCTATGGGCGCCAGTAAAGGCTTCTGAGCAACCTTATTACACGAATGGTGCCAACACCACGGGTACCCCAAATGGTGAGATTATTACCCCAAGTTGCCCAAACTTCCCTAAGTGTTGGCCGGAAGATAATTCAACGGAAGAGTAATAATGACACTCTACTGCCAAGTGGATACTTACATGCGGTAGTTGGATTATTTAAGGTCACATAGTAAAAGGTTAAGAAAGGCGTTTTAACACCTATGATCGTTCTAGCCCGTTGTCCTCTGCAAAATGATATGTGATGCAGAGGACACTTTATCGTATCGAGTTAAAAATAGACGTTGTAAAGGTCGGTACTCGGTGCTGCTCGTTGCAGTAGCAATAGCTTTTGTTCGCTCGGATGGAGTTGAAATTTTGCGTAGAATGCGTATTTCAGTAGAGAAGCTCGCTCAGACTTGCCTGAATTCAAATCTGTACGAACCAAATCATACTTATAACCATTTGAGACAGAATAATAGACGTATTGAGATGTGAGGTGCCAAGAAATATTAGACGCTAACTCTAGCTTTGCTATCGGTTTACTTTCTTTCATCGTGTCTAATGGTGCTCGATACAATTGGCCATCAGTACGCTGATAATATAGATACTGCCCTTTGAGATCCTCTTTTGCACTGACTACATTAGAAAGCAGTGGTTCTGATTTACCGCTGTTGACATCTTGGCGGATAAGCCAAAACTGATTGCCTTCCTTTCGTGAGAAGTAGATTGAACGTCCATCATTGCTCCAGCTCGGGTTTTGAATATTTTCTAACTGAGTGGTTAGATAGTGTATTTGTTTGCTATTGATATCTAAGGTAAATAGTTGGCGGTCTAAAATACCGAGTATGGAGTGATGCTTCGGGTGATACTCCAGATCGCTTATATTGTGATGCTGAGTAAACTCGGTTAATAACTCCATTTTTCCTGATGTTGAATAAGTAACGATTTGTGGAATATTGTCATATTCATAGCGGAACACTATGCTATTTGAGTCTGCCAGATAATCGGGATGTCCCTCTTTACCCGCAAGTGAAAACTCAAATAAGTTGTTGATACTATTGTTAAAGAATGGATTCTTAACTTCAATAATATCACGCACATTTTCTTCTTCCTTACCTACTAACAAGCAATGTTTTCCGCAGGTACTGTAAATTGAAGATAGCCCAAAATCGGTTTGCACTTGGGGGGTGAGCTCATTTTTCTGAGCGTTAAAAAAGAAGATTTCATTATTATTTGACAGATAAAGGCCTGAACCGCTTTCATCCCAAACGATATTTTGCGGTATAAAGTCAAGTACGGTATTGCTCTGCACTTTTCCAGAGGCCAATTCTAAAATGATCAAATGTGTCCGTTGATAATTTGAGTATCTTAAAACGCCAAGGCGTGATCCATCCCCTGAAATCGCTGAAAAGTAATCTCCATAAGGATTAAAGTCTGGGTAAGTTACCTGAGTTAGGCGTTTACTGTTAATATCGATCTTAAAGATGGTATTTGGATAATCCGATTGCTTTTTCAGGGAAAAGTACAGCGCACTATCGTCTGGAGCCCAGGATAAATTTGGCTGAGATGTATCATACTCGTAGATCACCTCTTCCTTAGAAACATCCATTGCATCATCTAGCGATAAGATGACTAGTTCTGCATGATTGCCTTTTTGTTTTTGTGCAGCTATTTTCTTTCCATTTTTAGAGAATTTAGCTGAATAATAATTAGCCTCGCCTGAACTTAACCTTTTGGTAACGTTGGTTGACAAAGATTTAATGTATAAGTTAAAAAAACCCGACACGTCTTTACGATGAGAATAGACGACCATATCCGACTCTTTGTGGTAATCCGCCCAATCCTCTTCACCTGACATACTGGTGACTGCTTTTATTTGTTGTATTTCCTTTTTAGTAGGTTTCAAAATATAAGCGTAAGCCACATAGCAAGTAATTAATATTACTATAAGCAATATAAACAAATACTTAGCTTGATTTTGAATGGTTTTTCTAATGTTCTTATTATCAGGGGATTGAATATTGCCAACGGTGTGATCAGCGCCGTTACCTTGTGTGACCGTCTCAATATTTACTTCGGCAATAAGCAGGTAGCCTTTGCTTGGTACGGTTTTTATATAAGTAGGAGACTTTACATCGTCACCTAGCGCATCTCTGAGCTTTTTAACCACTCGGCGAATAGCATTATCTGAAACGATGCGTCCATCCCAAACATGATCAAGCAGCTCTTTTTGGCTTACATAGTCACCTTGGCGCTTAACTAGGTAGCATAAAAGCTCCATGGTTAAGGGTTCTAGCTTAATTACTCGTTCGGCTTCACTCTCGGCGTTGTTGTCATACAAGCGTGTTTTTTTGAAATCGATCTGAAATTGACCAACTGTAATTTGTTTATCTTCTAACCAAATTGCCCTGTTAACACTATTACCATTCATGATTGTATTGTGTTTATTTAATGTGTTTTTTTGTTACCGACCAATGTAACACATTATAATGGGAAGTGTTTTGTCTTTCTGTGCTGATTATTCAATTATCTTGGCTAGTTTAGTTTTGTTCACCGTGTGTCGTGCACAAGGAACAGGTATTGGAAAGCGAAGATGAGCATAGAAAGAAAACATAGCACTATAAAGAAGGCACTATTATTTAGTGGCCTATCAACTATGGTAATAACCAGTTGCGCTAGTTATTGGTTATGGGATCGACTGAATTCTGCTCTGCCTTTATTAAATGGTGAAGTTAATCTTCCTCATGTTGAAAATGAGGTTGTTATAGACAGAGACAGAAGCGGTGTGCCATCCATTATTGCACAGACAAGAATGGATGTATCTCGAGCAATGGGCTTCTTACATGCTCAAGAGCGCTTTTTTCAAATGGATTACCTGCGTCGAAAGGCTGCTGGTGAACTTAGTGCACTTTTTGGTGAGTCTTTTGTTAGTGCTGACAAGGAAGCTAGACTGCATCAATTCAGAAAGTCTGCACGACAAGCTTATGAAAGTTTAGATGTTAGACACAAAGCACTACTTGATGCCTATGTTGAAGGTGTAAATGCTGGGCTTGAAAAGCTAGACAGTACCCCATTTGAATATACTTTGTTACAGGCATCACCAAATCTTTGGCAAGCGGAGGACTCATTTTTAGTCTCTTTTGCCATGTTTATGGAGATGCAAGGCCATGATTACCGTAATACACTTTATCTAAATAAGTTACGACAAAACTTACCACAGGCACTGGTTGACTTTCTGGTGCCGCTGGGTACTTCTTGGGATCAACCATTAGATACACAACATCTTGCCGCTATATCTATTCCTAGTGCTGAAGTTTACTCACTAAAAAGTGCTACTGACACCAGTCAAGACATTCTTGCGTTGCATGAGCAAGCTGATTCTTTATATACAATGGCGTTACAAGATAGCCCTTCAGTTGCTGGCAGTAATAATTGGGCTGTGTCGGGTACAAATACAAAATCCGGCAAGGCTTTAGTTGCCAATGATATGCACTTAAACCTCAATGTTCCCAATATTTGGTATCGAGTTGGCTTTTCGTGGCACGAAGCGGATGAAGACCGCAAATTAACCGGTGTTTCCTTACCCGGTCTACCACTGATGATTGCGGGCAGTAATACGCATATAGCCTGGGGTTTCACTAACTCTATGGGAGATTGGTCTGATTTGCTGCGGATCCCTGCAGATAAAGGCCAAGAACTAGTCACACATATTACACAGCGCATTGATGTTAAGGACGCTGAGCCTGTGGAATATGTCGTTGATGTCACTCCTTACGGACCTGTCGTTGAACGTGAACAGAATGGCGATTTATTGGTTTTACGTTGGGTCGCCCATTCATCCTCTGCAGTCAACTTAGGGTTATTGGAGGTTGAGCGTGCATCTAGCGTTGATACCGCGCTGCCTTTATTCAATAACACGCATATGACGCATCTCAATGTAGTGGTGGGTGATGAGCAAGGGAATATTGGCTGGACGATGTTGGGAGCATTACCAAAGAGAGCCCATTCAGTATGGGCTCCCATCGACTATGACGATAAAGAATATGACTGGTCCGGGTACTTAACGACAGATAAATATCCGAAACGTGTTAATCCTAAATCGGGTTTTATTTTTACTGCTAATGCACGAGTCGTTTCAGGTGATGAACTAGATATTATTGGTCGCGAAAACTACGCCCTTGGCGCGAGAGCGCAGCAAATTCATAACGGTCTCAGAGTGATGCATGAGCCTAGTGAAGCCCAGATGTTGCGTACACAGCTCGATAGTCGCGCAATATTTCTCCAGCGTTGGCAGTATCTGCTGCTGTCTATTATGAATGAAGAGTTCATGGCCAAATATCCTGAATTGGCCGAATACCGAAAAATTGTCAATAACTGGAATGGTAAAGCACTTAAAGACTCCACCGGTTATTTGTTGGTGAGAGCATTCAGAACTCAGGTCGCACGCCGAGTTTTTAGCGGCATTCTGAGTGGAGTTAATGAAAGTAATCCCGACCTAAATGTTTTTGACTACTTCAGCTTAACCAGTCAGTGGGAAGGGCCACTATGGAAGTTAGTCAATGAACACCCAGATCACCTTTTAAATACACATTTTGAGTCTTGGCAAGCTTTGTATGCCGATGCTCTGACTTTTTTGAATGACCACTTTAATAACACTCATGGCTCGATAGCGAATGCCAAATGGGGTGACTACAACAAAGTTGCTATTTCTCATCCTGTCGCTGGTGCTCTGCCACTCATTGGGAGGTTCTTTAATATCCCAGAATACGGTGCGGACGGAGATATCAACATGCCCCTAGTGCAGGAACAAAGCTTCGGTGCCTCGATGAGAATGGGGGTGACACCAGGTGAAGAGCAAAGTGGATTCTTTCATATGCCTGTAGGTCAAGCGTCCAATCCAATGTCGCCATACTGGATGGCGGGGCATGACGACTGGCAAAAAGGGGTGTTCTCGCCATTTTTGCCGCAGGAAACCGTTTACTCGCTCAAGCTACTCCCCGCTGAGTCTAAGGAATAAGCCATGAAAAACAATAATAAACTCACAGAGGATAAGGGTATGATGCTGACATCTGCACAACTCGATATTTATCTGGATCAAAAACGATATCCAAGCTCACCAAACTATAACATTGGTGGAGTGATAACAATTAAAGAGCCTATTTGTGTGGCCTCCTTTCAACAGGCTATGGCGCAACTTGTGGCTGAAAACGATGTTTTTCACCTCTATTTCCAAGAACAGATGGGTCAACCAGTTCAGTGTCGCGCTGAAGTTGCGTGTAAGTTCGAATATCTTGACTTTAGTGCCGCTTCTGATGCGAAAGAACAAGCGAAGCTGTTTGTAAAAACACAGCTAATGCAGCCTTTTGATTTATCTGAACCAGGTTTATATAAAACCTTCTTGCTCAGATTAACGAGCGATGAGTATTGGTATGTACCGATTGCGCATCACTTGATTACCGATGGATTTGGTTACAGCAACTGGTTTGATACGTTATTTAGATATTATTTGGCACAGAAAGATGGAAACAGCGTTGTTGAGCCTATCCAGCTGACGCAGTTTGAGCACGTTGTCGATTATATGAATCACAATGTGGATATTAGTGCTGCAACAGCAGACTTCTGGCAGCAAAAGTTCAGCAGCCAATTGCCAGATAGAATGTTTGTTCCCAAGCAGCTAAATACCCCCCTGATGCATGAGAGCTTTTTGAGCCAGTATGCGATTGCTCAGGCTGATTATACTAGCCTATCTGAACTGGCAAAAAACATGGGAGTCCGTATACATCATCTGTTTATGGCAGCTATCTCATGTTATTTAAACCTTCAATATCATACATCTGACATTATTTTGGCTTTACCGTTTCACAACCGTGATAAAGCCACCATGCGAGCAATTGGCGGCATAGTCTCTGTTTTACCAATGCGTTTTGGCATCGATCAACAGTGGACCATGGCTGACCTTGCGAGTGAGATCCGCGCGCAAATGCGAGATGTCTCAAAGTTTAAGAAATATCCGGTAAGTAAAATTGTTGAGCACGCTCGTCAGTTGAAGCCAGACCTTGAGCGCTTATTCGATGTCCAGTTCAATTATCAAAAGCTAGATTATAAATATGCAGACGGACAGATAGACGCCGAATCAGAGTTTATCCCTCCTGGTGTGGAAACCACCCCTTTGTTATTCAATCTTTGTGAATATGGCGACCATCAAGATGTGATTTTACAGATTGAAGCAAATCGCGCATTTTTTGATGAATCTGATGTGGCAGTCATATTCGAACGTCTGTTTGCTATTTTGGAAGCTATACGTCACAACCCAGAGCAGCAGATCTCAGGCTTTAACTTTTTCAATGAGCAGGACTATCAGGCTTATCAAACGCTAAACGGCAGCTCGGAAGCGTGTGACAGTAGTAGCCTAGTGCAACGTTTTAATCAGCAAGTAACAGACCGCCCAAATAGTATTGCGCTAGTTGTTGGTGAATCTACTTGGACTTATCGCGAATTAAGCGAAAAAGCGGTGCAAATAGCTGAAATTTTAACGTCACAAGGGCTCCAATCTGGTGATCGTGTAGGGTTATGCCTCGATCGCAATGAGAATATGGTTGCAACGTTATTAGCTTGCTTATCTATAGGCTTAACCTATGTACCGCTAGACCCTTCTTATCCGCTTGATCGTCTGACTTTTATGTTTACTGATAGTCAGGCTGCGCTGTTGGTGACTGATACGCAGGTATCGAAAACGACTCCGATTGATGCAAAACGTACGTTACTTATTGACCAATTAACCGCCGATATTGAGGCGCCAAGGCAGCATAGCCTTAGCTTTTTGACAGAACGTGAAGCTGTGGGTGCTTATATTTTATACACTTCAGGGTCTACGGGTCGTCCTAAAGGCGCATTGATTGCTCAACGTAGTTTAGACAACCTCATTGGTGGCATGGTCGCGCGCCTTGAACTTACAGAAGCATGTCATTGTTTAGCAACAACAACGATAGGGTTTGATATTTCGACTTTGGAAATATTTGCACCTTTGGTTGTTGGTGGCAAAGTCACGTTGGTTGGACATCAGATAGGTAAGGATGCACTTAAACTCGCAGCGTTTGCAAATACATGTGAGTACAACTTATTCCAGTGTACTCCAACGATGTGGCAAGCCTTAGTTGAGGCTGGTTGGCAAGGAAATGCTCAAGCGACATTGGTCACTGGTGGTGAGCCGCTTTATCCAGCACTTGCAGAGCAAATGCTGTTGCGATCGAAACGAGTTATTAACGGTTATGGGCCAACGGAAGCAACCGTGTACTCTTTGGTTGAAGAGGTGCATAGCGACAAAGATGGTATACCAAGTTGCCGGTTATCAAGATCACTTCCTAATTACCGTCATTTTGTTGTCGATACTCGAGGGCAACTAGCTCCGGTTGGTGTGAGTGGTGAGCTATGTATTGCGGGCGATGGTCTTGCGCTTGAATATATAGGTCGACCTGATATTACCGCTACTCAGTTTGTGCACATACCTGCTGTAGCCAACGAGCGACTTTACCGAACAGGGGACTTAGTCACTTTACATCGCTCCGGTGAGATTGAGTATTTAGGTCGTATCGATCATCAGGTGAAAATCCGTGGTTATCGTATTGAGTTGGGGGAAATTGAAGAAAAGCTATCGCAACTGACTGGCATTAAGCAGGCGGTGGTGACCACGCATGGTGAGCGAGGTAGTGATGTAAAGCTGGCTGCGTATGTCATCATGGAGTCTAGTGCTGCACTTGATGTTGAGGCCATACGTACTGCGCTTGCAGCTGAGTTACCTAACTTTATGGTTCCTCACTTTTACACCGAAATGAATGCATTTCCATTGACTTCTAGTGGCAAGGTAGACCGTAAAGCGCTGCCTGAACCTGCACATCGAGAAATTGAGTTTCTCGCAGCAACAACTGACACCGAGCATTTGTTAAGCACGATTTGGCAGTCGCTATTTGAGCGAGATGCAATCAGCGTGACGCATAATTTCTTTGAGCTGGGCGGCCACTCTTTATTAGCCATGAAGATGTTTGGTCAGATAAGGCAAAGATTACAAGTGGATCTGCCTCTTGCTTGCATCTTTGAACTGCCAACGATTCGGCAGTTGGCGAGCAAAGTCGATGCGATGTTGGAAGATCAATCATATAGTCCGGCGACTCGCAATCTGACTAAGTCGGACATCGAACGTGGACATCCTTTATCGCGCTCTCAACTGTCAATGTGGGTGATTGATAAGCTCAGTTATGGCACGGCGCAATACAATATGCCTGGAGTATTTTCCATTACCGGGGCATTGCAGGTTAGTGCATTACGGAATGCGTTAGCGCAGCTAGTTAGCCGTCATGAAGTGTTACGCACAGTGTTAATCGATGACGATTATACGGCTAAGCAATACGTGCTCGAAGACTATAGCTTTGATGTGCCAATGATAGACCTCTCGGGTAAACAAGATGTGATGTCCAGTGTTGAACATTTTGTTGAAGCCGAAGCGAATATGCCTTTTCAACTCGATGTGGGGTTAAAAATTCGCGCCAAAATTATTAAAACTGCGCCGGAACATCACTTTTTACTACTGACTTTGCACCATATTGCCGCAGATGGATGGTCTATCAACATCTTAACCGAAGAGCTTAAGATGCTTTATCGCAGTGTGTTGAGAAATGAAGCCGCTGAACTGCCGACTCTGGATATTCAATACAAAGATTATGCGCATTGGCAACATCAAAACATTCAGGACGGTTTACTGGATGCGCAATTAGAGCATTGGCTTGACTTTTTGGCTGATCATCCACAGGTGCATGGCTTACCGTTGGATTATCCTCGACCAGCACAACCTTCATTTGAAGGGCGTAGCTACAAGTTGACTATTGATAGCCAAATGCGTTCACAGTTACAGGCTTTTTGCCAGCGTAAAGACATGACGCCGTTTATGGTGCTACAGCTCGTGTATGCCCTTTTAATCGCAGAGCAAAGCGGCGAAAGCGATATTCTCATTGGCACACCTGTAGCGGGTAGAAATCATCCTGATATCGAAGGGTTAATAGGGTGTTTCACTAATTCAATAGTACTTCGCAATAGGATCGATTTTGGTCGACCCCTTGAAGACTTATTGGCCGAGTCCAAACAGTCTGTGATGTCTGCTTTTGATAATCAGGATGTTCCCTTTGAACTATTGGTAGAGCGATTAAATCCCGAACGCAACCAAAGTTACAACCCAATCTTTCAGCTTTGGTTTGTTTACCACAGTCAACAATTCAACCCGATGACGTTGGATAATTTAAAAGTTGAGCTGGTGGAGCCTCATACTCCTAGCGTTAACTTCGATCTTTCATTGTCGGTATACGAACAGGAAAGCACATTAACACTGGATTGGGAGTACCGCCCTGAGTTGTTTAACGTCGATACGGTAGCGCAATACGCCGCGCGCTTTAAGGCTATTTTGCAATGGTTCCTTGAAGGGTCTGACACGTTAACTCCTTTGACACAAATGTCCTCACAAAATATTGAAGTGCCAATCGTTGAGCAAGGAGTGTTTGCTGCACGAGTAGTCGCAAATGCTACCGCCAGTCCTCAGTCAACGGCAGTGGTAAACGAAGGACAAACAGTTGCTCAGCAAGCCCTGTTTGCCAAAGTTAGACGCATGCGCGCTTATTTAGATGCTCATGGCGTAAAACCAGGTTATTCGGTAGGGGTTTGTTTAGAACATGGTTTGGCTTTATTAGTCACTCAGATGGCCTGCTTATTCAGTGGTATCACCTTTATCGTATTAGATCCAGATAGTGATACGCAGACGATAGATGAAGCAATCGAACGTTTTAACCTGGAATTCGCGGTTACGCAGCGTCATTTAGGATCATTCTTAGCTGATACACCGGTGAAAGTGTTGGATACAACAGAAGCGCTGGCTTTTAAGGTACCGACAGGATTTCTTGAGCCAGAAGCAAAGTTATCGATTCAGCCTATTTGTATTTTGTATCCGGGTTCCGATAACGAAATAGCACTAACACAACACGATCTCGTCATGCTATCGGGCAAGCTCACCAATGAGCTACAGCCACAGCAGAGCCACAGTAATAAGTTTATTTGGAATGCATCAGTGTCCTTCGATTGCTCTGTCATGGCGCTATGTTTAATGAGTATTGGCTTTGAATTACATATCGTTGACACCAAGACACGATACTCAATTACTGAATTGAATAATTACTTAGCATCTCAACAAGTAAACCTGATTGAGCTGACGCCTGGGTACTTAAATTTAATGCACAGTCAAACTGGGCTTACGTTTAGTCACACAACGGATCTGCTTATCAATGGTACAGAGGTGGATACACATCTGACTGAAACCCTAGCGCAATATCAAGCAACATCAGGTGCCAAAGTGATAGCAGTCAACGCGCTTTTTGAAGAGTTCCGCTTAATCAAACTTAACCAGCTATCAGCGTCAACTCAGCATGTTGGCAGTCTTGCACAGACTCAAAGCAAAGCCATACAACTGCGCGAACGCATTATAGATATTTTGCATGATATTTATGCATCGTTACTAAAAAAAGACCAAGTCAAAGTCGATGCAGGGTTCTACGAATTAGGAGGTAATCCATTACAAGTACAGGGTTTATGTTCATCTTGTGAACAGCATTTTAACTTGGGACTAAATGTGTCGACATTTGCCAGTGGTCCCTCTGTTAGCCAATTGGCAGAACTAATCTCATCCATTTTTAACAATCAAAGTATGGCCAGTCCAACGATGACAGCTACTACTTCGCCGCAAACTTTAAGGAAATAACCATGAACACACAAACAATAATAAATCAATGTCTTGAGCAAGGAGTTCGACTCTCTGTAGAGAACGGCAACTTGCAAATCGATGCGCCAAAAGGCGGATTGAACAATGAAATGATCACTATTTTACGAGAAAATAAAGCGCAGCTTATTGAGTTCATTAATAAATTTTCAGCACAGAAAAGTGCTGTTGAAAAACAAAAACTCAAGCGTGCGGTGATTGATGGACCTATTCCGCTATCTTTTGCTCAACAGCGCCTTTGGATTATTGACCGTATTGAGCAAGGCTCTGCACAGTACAATATGTCTGCTGCATTTAAGCTAGATGGCAGCCTTAACCAAGCAGCTTTCATTGCTACGATCGATGCCGTGATTGAGCGCCATGAGATTTTACGTACTGTATACAAAGAAACGAACGACAAATGTGAACAGGTGATCCGAGATCAGGTTGATAGTGCGGTGACCATTATTGATTTCACTCACTTGCAAGGAGATGACCTGTACGACGAGATCCGTTCGTTGGCAGAGCAAGATGCATTAAAGCCATTCGATCTGCAAAACGACACTATGCTGCGAGTTCAGTTAATTAAAGCGTCAGGATCTGAGCATTATGTGTTGTTTAACATGCATCACATTGCTTCAGATGGTTGGTCTCTTGGTGTGTTAGTCAAAGAGTTCTTGGAAGTATATACCGCGTACAGTCAAGGCAAACCGAATCCGTTAGTTGAGTTGGAAGTACAATATAAGGACTATGCACACTGGCAACGTCAATGGCTACAAGGTGAAGTATTTGAAAATGAAGTGGGTTACTGGCGCGAACAGTTAAAAGACCTACCAGCAACACACAGCCTACCACTAGACCGTAGTCGCCCAGCACAGCAAGGCTTTTTAGGTAATTCATTGCGCCGTGAATTGAGTGTCGCGCTAACGAAAAAACTAGATACATACTGCCAACAACAGGGCGTAACACAGTTTATGGCGCTGCAAACGATTTATGCCTTATTGGTTGGTCAGTGGAGCGCCGAAGAAGATGTCGTTATGGGGACGCCAGTCGCAGGTCGTATTCACCAAAACGTTGAACCACTCATTGGCTTCTTCCTAAACAACCTAGTGCTACGTACTGACTTGTCAGGTAATCCAAGTTTCAATGAACTTATCGCCAGCAATAGAACTACGCTATTAGAAGCATTTGAACATCAGCATCTTCCGTTTGATGCACTTGTTGAAGACCTGAATCCTGAGCGTAGTAGCAGTCATCAACCTATGTTCCAGCTGTGGTTTGTACTACAAAACCATGATAGTGGTACGTTCCAGCTCCCTGGTTTAGAAATGTCGGATCCGGAAGAAATCCTCTCAGGTGTTGACGTGGTTAACTTCGATATCTCACTAAGTGCTGCGGTGGAAGAAGGGAAGCTAGTTCTGGCTTGGCAATATAAATCAGAGCTGTTCGATGCACATACTATGGAGAACTTTGCTCAATCATTTGAAGCGCTGCTAGCAAATGCTATCGCTAATGGAGACGAGAAAATCTCGACAATTTCTGGTGTCACAGAAGGTACTCTACAACCTTGGCAAAATGCGAATGAACGTACCTTTGAAAACAAAACCAATCTGATTAAGTCGATTTTTGAATTCGCAAAACAAAACCCAGATGCAATCGCGTTACGAGTTGAAGATGAAGCCATTAGTTATGGTGAGCTTGCAGCGAAAGTCAGTGAGTTTTCTCAGCAATTAACAGCGCTAGGCGTGGTAACTGAGTCTCCTGTTGGTATTTGTGTCGACCGCAGTATCGAACAGCTAATTGCCCAACTAGCTGTGATGCACGCGGGTGGCGCATATGTCCCACTAGATGCTGGAGCACCTAATGATCGCATCGAATACATCATTGCTGACACTGGACTACATATCGTTGTTGCTCAGTCTCATTACAACGATAAATTCAAAGACATCAATTGTCAGACTCTGACTATCGATCACACACAGTTAGTGGCAACTGGTGAGATCAGTGTCGACGATATCAACTTGTCAGCTGAGCAATTGGCTTACGTGTTATATACATCAGGCTCAACTGGTAAGCCAAAGGGCGTGGCAGTTCAACACGGTAACTTGGTGAATCTTGCAAACAGCATGAAGCTGCTGTTGTCTGAGCGTGGGGTTTCAGGTCAATATCGCTGGGCATGGAACGCGCCGATGATTTTCGATGCTTCTGTTCAGGCTCTGACTCAGTTGGCTTTTGGTGTGGAGCTTAATCTACTAAAAGATGAATTGCGAAAGGATCCAAGCAAGTTACTTAGTTACCTTACCGAAAATAAAATCGACGTACTCGATACCACCCCTGCATTAGTTGATTTAGTGCTTCGTGAAGCCAATGAGCAGGGAGTTGCATTGCCGAATTTATTAATCGGTGGTGAGGCTATCAGCTCTGAATTATGGCAAAAAGTGGCATCACATGCTTCTGAGCATCAACGTTTTGCGCTCAACGTCTATGGGCCTACAGAATGTACTGTTAACGCGACTTTCTCTGATATTACCGCTGAGTCTGTACCAAATATTGGGCGTCCATTGCCGAATTGCCAGACTTATATTTTGAATGATGCACTAGCACCGTTAGCGGCTGGCGCAAAAGGTGAAATATACATTGGTGGTGAAGGGGTTGCTCGTGGCTACTTTAACAATGATGTGTTAACTGAAGAGCGTTTCATCGAGTCTGCTACTTTTGGTCGTATCTACAAAACGGGTGACTTAGGACGTTGGCTGGCAGATGGCACTATTGAATACCTCGGACGCAGTGACTTCCAAGTTAAGTTACGTGGTTATCGTATCGAACTAAACGAAATTGAGTCTGTTATTTTGGAAGATGCGGGCGTGACTGATGCCGCAGTACTCGTTAAAGATGAACAGCTAGTCGCTTACGTGGCAGGTGCAGATGTAAACCAAAATAGACTCAGTGATTGGATGAAAGCAAAACTTCCTGCTTACATGGTTGCTGCCACCATCATTGAAGTTGAAGAAATCCCGTTAACGAAAAATGGTAAGCAGGATCGCAAAGCGCTACTTAGCATTGAGCTTGAAGAAGTGATTGATGACTACATTGCGCCAAGATCAGAGATGGAAGCGCGTTTACAAACCATTTGGCAGGACTTATTGGGCAAAGAGTCTATCAGCATGGACGACAACTTCTTCGCTATCGGCGGCCACTCTCTATTGGGGATCCGAGTTGCGAGTGCCTGCCGCGAGCAACTTAGCATTGAAATACCATTAAAAGTGCTAATGGAAAACCCAACTATTCAAGCACTTGCTGAACAGTGCGAGCTCTATGAGAAACAAAAGTTAGTAATGTCTAGCAGCGTCGCGCGTGATGATGACGAAAGGATGGTGATATGAGTGTAGAGCACATCATTGAACAGTGCTCTACTTTGGGCCTCAGGCTGTCTACGGACGGCCAGAGCCTGAATATCACTGGCGATAAGAGTAACCTGATCCCTGAACTCATAGCGATGCTTAAGGAAAACAAAACAGCTCTGATTACATATATTCAGCGGTTTGCTGCGCTAGAAGGTGAACGGCAGCGTTATCGTATTACGCCAGTAGACAGAAATGGGCTTCTGCCCGTTTCTTCTGCACAACGCCGAATTTGGTTATCACAGCAGATGTCAGATGCTACGGCGACTTACAATATGCCAAATGGCGTGCACGTAGTTGGAGAGTTTGACGAGCTTATGGCTCGTCAGACAATGCAAATGATAGTTGCTCGTCATGAAGCATTGCGCACCGTTGTACATTATCAAGGCGAACAGCTGGTGCAAACGGTACGTGAAGCGGGCGATGTTGACTTTATTATTGAAGATTATAGTCATTTATCAGCTGCAGAAAGCGAGGCGCTTGCACTTGAGTTTGTACGTAAGGATGCTGACAGGCCTTTTGATCTTGAACATGACCTTATGCTTCGAGGTGGTTTTTTAAGGCAATCTCCAGAGCGGGGTATTTTGTTCTTCAATGTCCATCATATTGCTGCTGATGGCTGGTCAATGACATTGCTACTTGATGAATTCAAGCATATTTATAACGCTTTATTTCATGGTATTGCGCCACAGCTTCCCGACGTTGCAGTGCAATATGCCGATTATGCTAACTGGCAATCTGAGATGCTACGTAGTGATAATGTGGAGGGATCAAAGACCTACTGGCTAACTCAATTGCAGGATTTGCCGAGCGTTCATAATATCCCATTGGACTTTTCACGACCGGCTTCTACCGGTGGTAAAAGTGACTTTAGAGTTGCCCAGTTATCAGCTTCTTTAAGTCGCAAACTAAAAGCGTTGGCGACAACACGGCAAACATCATTATTTGTGTTGTTTCATGCCGCTATTTCGGTGGTACTGGGGCGCTACGCAGGTAATGACGACGTTGTCGTGGGCACGCCAGTGGCGGGTAGAAAGCAAAAAGAACTAGAAAAAACGTTTGGCTGCTTTATTAACAACTTAGTGTTGCGCTTACGCCTAGACTCAAAGCAGTCATTTGCCCAGCTGTTGTCGGCAGCCAAACAAGTGAATGAATCTGCGCTTGAGCATCAGGATATTCCATTTGAATATTTAGTTGAGGCGTTAAAACCAGAGCGTAGCAATGGTTATCATCCGCTGTTTCAAATCGCGCTCGTACAGAATAATCTAGATATTAGCGCAGAGGCAGAGATCCCATTGGCGGGAGAGGTCGTGTTGCAATCGTTTGACTCAGCAGAGCTAAGCGCAAAATACGATATCCAAATAAACATCGTTGACACAGTTGATGGCATTCAAGTGAGCTTTTCATTTGACACTAACCTGTTTAAGGCCGAAACCGTCGCGAGAATGACCCGCCAGTTACAGACCATTTGCAAGCAAATTGCTGACAATATCGATACTCCTATAGAGCAACTTGTGCTGATTGATGATGCCGAACTTGCTCAGATACAAGAATGGGAGCAATCCGCTGCATATCAGGGAAATAATTTACCTATTCATAGCTATGTAGAGCATTGGGCAGGTAGCAACCCAGATAAACCAGCTATTTGTGTCGCCAGTAATACCCTGAGTTATGGAGAAGTAAATACCCGAGCGAATCAATTAGCAAGATACCTACAAAGCCAAGGTGTAAGTAAAGGTGCATTCATTGGCGTGACATTCGAACGCTCTACGGAGCTCGTGATTGCCATGCTCGCGATTGTCAAAGCTGGCGCGGTTTACGTCCCTCTAGATCCCGATTATCCTGCGGCTAGGCTGCAATATATGATCGAAGATACGGCGCTTGAGCAAGTGCTGACTACGACAGCGTTAGCACCCATTTTTGAGCAGTATGAGATTGCTATCGCGGCAGTTGATGCGCTAGAAATTGAAGCTGAAATTGGAACTCACAGTGGTACTAATCTTGATTTAACTACCTGTGGCGATGATCTTGCCTACATTATTTACACCTCTGGATCGACAGGTAAACCAAAGGGGGTGATGGTTGAACACTTAGGTATTGAGCGATTAGTACACAACCCTAATTATGTTTCATTGAGTTCAGCTGAAAATATCTTATTCATTTCCAATACCGCATTTGACGCCGCCACATTTGAGATTTGGGGAGCATTGGCAAACGGTGCGACATTGTATGGGATGGATAAGGCTTGCTTGCTTGATGCCAACCGCTTTGCAGATGAAGTGCGTCGCATGAACATTTCCACAGTGTTCATCACTGTGGCGCTATTTAATCAAATCATTGCTATTCGTCCAGATGCATTTGCCTCACTAAATAATGTCATGGTTGGTGGCGAGAAACTCGATAAATATACTATTGATCGCGCGTTAGCTTATGGTAAGCCCACGCGTTTATTGAATATTTATGGACCGACCGAAAATACGACATTTAGTACTTACTATGAAATTGAAGAAGTAGGGAGTGTTCAATATCCAATCGGTAAGGCAATCTCAGGTACGGGTTGTTATATCTTGGATTCAGAGCAGCAACGCAGTGCCGTTGGCGTTGTTGGTGAGCTGTACTTAAGCGGAATAGGACTTGCCAGAGGGTACTTAAACAAACCTGATATGACAGCAGAGCGTTTTGTCTATGTCGATTCAATTACGAGTGAGCGACTTTATCGCACCGGCGACATGGTTAAATGGGATGAAAATGGCAATGTTTGTTATATCGGCAGAACCGATAATCAGGTAAAGATCCGCGGATTTCGTATCGAGATCGGTGAAATAGAACAAGCGCTAACAAATCTAACCGATATCAAAGAGGCCGCAGTACAAGTCGAAACTGAGAGTGGGCAAAAAAGCTTGATTGCTTATGTAACCTGCCATCAGGTACAGAGTGTTGAGGCGATTAAACAGGCACTTACTCCGTGCTTGCCCTTACATATGCTCCCGGCTCAGATTGTACTTTTAGAAGCGATGCCACTCACCGCAAATGGCAAAATAGATCGTGCCCGCCTGGTGCGAGAGCAAAGTAATACGGCTACGAAACTGACACCACCCTCTAGCGCTCTAGCGAGAGTAGTTGCCAATATTTGGGCTGTTGCTCTACAACTTGCGCCAGAGCACATTGGCATGGAAAGTAATTTCTTTGAACTCGGCGGCCATTCGCTACTGGCGATGAATGTCGTACACAAAATTCATCACGCTGCACAATCTGAAGTGCCTGTGCAATGTTTATTTGAAGCGCCTACACTGGCTCAATTTACCGAATTAGTCGCGCAATATCAGCATACCACTAGCTTATTTAGCGTCACCAAAGCGCCAAATTCGGAGCAGGGTTATCCCTTGTCGGCAGCACAGCGCAGAATGTGGTTTATCGACCAACTTGGTAATGGTAGTGCGCAATATAATCTAAATTATCAGTTTGAAGTTCGCGGTGATTTTAACATTGATTCAGCCGAACGCGCGTTTTTAAGCCTGCTTCAGCGTCACGAAGTCTTAAGAACGTCTTACCATGAAACCGATGAAGGCGAGATACAGCAGGTTCAGCCAATTTCAGCATTTACCATTGCTCACTACCATACCAGTGCAGAACACTATGCTGATGAGTTAATGAGAGTGCAAAGTGAGTTGAATGAATCATTTGATCTCACCAGTTCTCCGCTGATACGCGTGGCTTACATTGATGGTGCTGCGCAAAATTCGGGTACCTTACTATTGTGCTTGCATCATATTGCTACCGATGGTTGGTCGATGAACATCTTGTTTAACGAGTTCGCCGAACTCTACCGTGGTGAGCAAGAAGGTAAGAAGCCGAACTTGCCACATAATGCGCTTAATTACACGGATTATGCTGTGTGGCAGCAAACATATTTGACCAGTGAGAGCTGCTTAGCATCGCTTGAACACTGGCAGGAGTGTCTTAAGGATGCACCAGCAGAGCATGGTATTACCTTGGATTTTCCTCGACCGAAAATTAAACAGCAAGCCGGAGCGGTTGTAACGCAGGTGCTTGCAAAGGCAGAAGCGTTGGCGTTAAAGGATTTTATCGGCACGCATAATCTAACCCCATTTATGTTGGCACATGCAGCGTTGTCGATTGTTGTTGCACAACATGGCCGTGAATCTCAGTGCGTAATTGGCGCGCCGGTGGCTGGTAGGCATGATCAAAAGCTAGCTGATTTAATTGGACTATTTGTAAATACCATTGCACTAACGGCGCACACCGACTTTGCGACTCTTGGAGAGTATTTAGCTCACATACGTGACGTCAATATTGCCGCACAATCACATAATTTGGTGCCTTTCGATTTAGTAGTTGATGCGCTTAATGTGAATCGCTCCGCAGCGATAAGCCCAGTATTCCAGATAATGTTAACTACGGATGGAGAAGATAGCTTCCGGTTTGATAAAGCAGACTCGATAGAGGCTTTATCAGGTGTTGAGTTTACCTCGCTAACGGATGGGAAGATCACAACCAAGTTTGATTTAGATGTTCATTTTGAGCTGTCTGACCACCAGTTAACTGTTAATTGGGTATACGACACCAGTCTATTTAAAGCATCGAGTATTGAGCGATTGTCCGAGCAGATGATGCAGTTGTTACGCGCGTTGGTAAAAGGCAATTCGCAGCGCGATATCATGACTTTACCAATGAGTGCGTTGACGCTTTGTAACAAAGCTCAAACCACGGCACTACTCGCTAAGTTGAATCCGCTAGACTCGACGCAGCATGTTGTTGCCGAGAGTTTGGTCACATGTTGGTCAGATACTGTAGCAAAGCACGCAACTAACATCGCGCTTCACTGGCAGGATCAAAGTTGGAGCTTTCAAGCATTGGCATCGCGGGTAGCAAAGTGTGCGCAAGTGCTTCAGACAGTTCATGGTATTGAGCGTGGACAGGTTGTCGCTGTGCAGATGGACAAAAGTGATGAGATGGTTGTTGCTTTGTTAGCCATTATGACTGCTGGCGCAGCTTACTTGCCGCTAGACCCAAGCGCGCCGCAAGAGCGGATAGATTTTGTGCTAGCTGATGCTAAAGCCAGTCTGCTGATTTCACAGCCTGCTTATCAGACGAGTTTTGATAGCGCTCAGTGCCCAAGCACCACCGTCAATATGCTAGAAGTAGCACAAGTCGCAGGGGAAGTTGCTCCCGTTATCGTGTCGGCAGAGGATCTTGCCTATGTGATATACACCTCAGGTACTACAGGGCAACCGAAAGGTGTCATGGTATCGCACCGCAATGCAGTTTCATTGATGGAAGAGATGCAACGTTGGCCAATATGCCAAGGTGAACAAAACTGGGGATGGAATGCTAATTATGTCTTTGATGCGTCGTTGCAGGGGCTATTGCAGCTGATAGCTGGAATGGCGTTAACACCGATACCAGAAACCCTTAAGTTACAACCACAACAACTGGGCGAATACCTTAGCGACAATAACGTGACGGTATTGGATTGTACGCCAAGCTTAGTCGAAATGTGGCTGGACGAAGACCTAGATGCGCAATTACCAAACCTTATCATAGGCGGTGAAGCCATCTCTGAATCACTTTGGCAGCGTTTGGTTAAGTGGCAGCACCTGCATGATCGGACAGCATTGAACGTTTATGGTCCAACAGAATGTACCGTCAATGCAACGGTTGCTGAAATCTCAGGCTCCTGTCCACATTTAGGTTTGCCGTTATCTAATACTCGTTTGTATGTGCTTGATGATCATCAAAGATTAGTCGCTGAAGGAATGAGGGGGGAGTTGTATATCAGTGGTGAAGGTGTTGCAGAAGGGTATTTAGGTAAACCTGAGCTAACTTCCAGCTGCTTTATTGATAACCCGTTTGGTTACCACCAATCATGCCATGCTCGTTTATACAAAACAGGCGATATCGTGCGTTTTTCAGATGGTATTTTGCACTACATAGGTCGTGTTGACTCTCAAGTGAAACTAAATGGCTATCGGATTGAATTGGCTGAAATAGAGCAGCATCTTTTCGCTTTGCCTGATGTCGTAAGGGCACATGTGATGATTAGTTATTTAGCAAGTGGTACTCCTATGCTTGTGGCATATGTACAAGGTGTATCTGAAGTACTTGATAGTACTGAGTTGAGCGCTACATTAAGTACGAAATTACCAAGCTACATGGTACCTCAACAATATATTGCCATGACACACTGGCCTGTTACTCGCAACGGCAAACTGGATATTTCTGCATTACCACAAGTCGAGGTTGAGCCATCTGGGGACAGTTTAAGCACTGCGACGGAGTGCAAGTTAGCAGAGGTGTGGCAAGCAGTATTAAGGCTACCGACGGATACGCTGCTGTTTAAGGGGTCGTCGTTCTTTGAGCTAGGTGGTAACTCATTACAAGCGGTCGCGCTAGTCCGAGCAATTAAAAAGACGTTCAATGTGCAGCTCAATGCACTAGATGTTTTCCAGCAGCAAACGTTGAGTTCACTGGCGGCAAAAGTGGATGCAATGGATAGTTATGGTGACCTTAAACAACTTGTGTGTTTGCGTGAAGGCGATGACCAACAACCCCCGATTGTGTTTATTCACCCTGTGGGTGGTCAGTTGACTTGCTATGCACAATTGGTTTCTGAATTGGAAACGAATGCACCTATTTACGGGCTGCAATCCACTACCTTGCAATTTAGATCGATCACTGCGCTGGCCACGCATTATCTGTCTTTGCTTGAGGCTGATATCGAGCACCCGAATTATCATCTGATCGGTTGGTCGATGGGTGGAGTAATTGGTCACACCATGCAAAGGTTGGCACAAGAAAAAGTACTTAGTCTGACCATGATTGATTCATATGTTCCTGAACTAAATAGAAATATTGAACAAAGTGAATTACAGCGGTTAGGTGCTTTTGCCGAAGAACTTGGGGTGTCGCTGGATGGCATTGCCGTTGAAGATGTACAGCATTTGGATCACGAGCAACGTCTGGCGATGCTTCATCAGTTGTGTGTGACACAACACCTAGTCTCTGAAGCGTTTACCTTGATGGATTTACAGATGCAGTGGCAGATATTGAGCCATAACCATGCATTATTTTCAGCCCATACCTGTATTCCTTCTGCATCCAGTGCTCGGCTAATTTACGCCAGCGATTTTACGGCTGTAGAGGGATGGTCAACACGTTTATCACATTGTGAAGCATTTGGCATTGAGGACACAGATCATCATGCCATCATGAAAGAAAACGAACTTAAAACACTGATTAATAAACATTTAAACTAAAATATAAAAGGAAATATCCATGTTAAAAGATACTGTAATTTTCAAAGAGCAATACAACGGTCAAATGCCAGCTGCACTTCAGGAGCGTTTTTTACCTGAAGGTCCAGATTTCCCGCTTGTAATTGAAGATACTAGCGGAACACACAGTGCCGCGCAGTGGGTTGCTGACAATGCAGAAAAAATAGATCAGCAGCTGAAACAATACGGTGCGATTCTATTACGTGGTTTTAATCTACAGAATGAAGACGACTTCCGTGACGTCGCAAATGAGTTTATTCCGACACTCGCAAAATATATGGAAGGCGCGACACCTCGCACCAATCTCGGCAAAGGTGCTTACACCTCAACTGAGTTTCCTAATGAATTGAGCATCGCACAGCACAACGAATTGTCATACGTTAAACAATGGCCAATGAAGATTGCATTTAGCTGCATGATCCCAGCAGAGGAGCGCGGTGCGACGCCTATCGCTGACGTTAGAAAAGTGCATGACTATATTGACGCTGATATTAAAGCCAAGTTTGAACAGCATGGTTGGATGTTAGTGCGCAACTATGGCAATGGCTTAGGTCCTACTTGGCAAAAAGCATTCAACACTGATGATATTGAAGAAGTTAAAGCATACTGTCAGAAAGCGGATGTTGAGTTGGAAATTATCAGCGCCGATCAAATCCGTACTCGCCAAGTGCGTCCTGCTATTCGTGATCACATTCATACCGGTGAAAAGGTGTGGTTTAACCATGCTGCATTCTGGCACCCGTCGAGCCTGTGTCCAGTGATTAGAAAAGAGTTGGTGTCTCAATTTGGGGAAGAAGCGTTAACTTATAACACAATGTATGGCGACGGTTCTGTGATCCCAGATGACGTGATTGAGCATATTAATGAAGCCTATAAAAAAGCGACCGTAACTTTCCTGTGGGAAAAAGGCGATGTGTTACTGATGGACAACATGTTGGTATCACACGGCCGCGACCCATTCAAAGGCGAGCGTCGGATAGTTGTTTCAATGGGCGAGCCAGTGGAACTATAAGTTAGTCATGTGGCTCGTGGCTACGAGCCCCAAAATAGCAGGTTTATTATGTTGCTTTACTATATTAAAAAATTCAAAAAGATCATGTTCTTATCGGGGCTCGCTAGTTTGTTTACAGCGGCTACATCGATAGCTTTGTTTCATATGATAGGGGAAAGTGGGGAAACAGGTTTTCAGCCTCTAGAGGTTGTTGTGTTTGCGGTATTAGTCACGTTTTTATTAGCGGCTTCAATGACGACAAGTTACTTTCTCTCTCAATACAGTGCAGGCACAGTAAACAGTGTGCGCCAAAACCTCGTTAGTCGTATTTTGGGAACCGATTATGACAAACTAGAAAAAGCAGGTAGAGCACGACTATATAACGTTCTGACCAATGACGTGAATGCTATCTCGGGGGCGCTCGCTGAGATGCCTGCTTTCGTTTATAACAGTTTTCTGTTGTTGGCTTGTTTCGGTTATCTATTTGTACTGTCTGAAGTGATGTTTGGCATTCTTGTATTAGCAGCACTAGTGTCGTTTTTAATCACAAAAATAGTAATGACAAAAATAACCAAGGCTGCGAACCAAATGCGTGAACATCAAGATCATGTATTTGAAGGCTATAAGGGGATTTTAGATGGCGCGAAACAATTAACAGTTAACAAAGCGAGACGCCAGTACTTTTTTGAAAAACGTCTGCAGCCAGTGATGACTGAGTTACGCAGCAGCGAGCGTGAGTATGGCTTTGCCTGGGACATTAACCGCAATATAAGTCAGGTCGTGATTTTCATCACGTTGGGCACCATAGTTGCGGTCAGTCATTATCTACAGCGCACCGAATTAGTAATGAGTTATATCCTTATCGTAACTTACATTGCAGCACCATTCGGTTACGTGATGAACCTATGGCAAAACATCGCTAGGGCACGCGTTTCAATGCAAAAAATCGAATCTTTACAGCTGGGCAGTGAACAAGGTGAATTAACTACGGATGAGCACGCGTCGCTTTCAGACAACTGGAATAAGTTAGTTTTTAAAGATGTCTCTTTCGCTTATGAAGCGAAAGGAGAAGATACGGCTTTTTCTTTGCCAAAACTGAACCTGACGTTTAATAAAGGAGAAATTATTTTTATTACCGGTGGTAACGGCAGTGGTAAGTCAACATTCTTACACTTGCTATTGGGTCTTTACACACCCTCAAAGGGCGTAATAAAAGTGGATGAACAAGAAGTACATGCAGCTCAACTTGATAGTTACAGAGATAAAATTACGATGGTGCTGCCTGATTTCTACCTTTATCGCGAGCTGTTAGATGCTAAAGGTGACCCAGTAGATAGAGAAAGGGCGAATACATTGCTGGCTCAGTTTCAATTGGATCACAAGCTAAGCGTGGATGAGGAAGGGTTTTCCGCTACACAGTTTTCCCAAGGACAGAGAAAGCGTTTGGCATTGATCGCCTCAATTCTCGAAGATAAAGATATCTACGTGCTAGATGAATGGGCTGCGGACCAAGACCCACATTTTAGAGCGCTATTTTATCAGGAATTACTGCCATGGTTGAAATCGCAAGGTAAAACCGTGATTGCAGTCACTCATGATGACAAATATTTCCACCTCGCTGATCGCCATATCAAGTTCGATCAGGGACAGGCTGAAGAATTGAACCAGAAAAAACAACAAGCTGCATAATTAAAGGAGCACATATGTTTGATTTTATCAAAGGTCGCAAGACCCCAGAAACGCCAAAAAATACGGATATCGAAGCTGTTGGAGCAGAAAGTGAAGTGACGGTGAAAGAATCTCAGTACACCGTTGGTGGTAAAGTGGTGAAAGAGCGCCATGTAACCGTTACCAAAGGGGATGGCGGACCAGTTCCAACCACGCCGACTCCACCTCAATCTCCAGCCAAATAGAAGCTGAACATTGAGTGGCGCGAAGCGTAAGCTTCGTGCCACTTTAGCTTGCTTTTAGCGTGTTAAAACGATTCAGCTGACTGTGTTGTAGGTACTATTACATTCTTTTAACGTATTTTTTGACTAAACCGCTGTGTGGAAGAAAAGTACACTCTTACCTTTCTCACCAATCCTCGCTACAATATTGCGCAATTTGTACTTAGTAAGTGCTTGTTGTCTGCTAAAGCCATTTTAGTATTACGGTGCACAATGAAGTGACCGGATTAAAGACAAGAGTATTGAACCGTACGTTTGTTTTTTGACACAAGAAAAAGGATCCTGTGTTCATGCCGTTAAATACAATTATTCTTGCTGCGGGCAAAGGCACTCGCATGCGCTCTAAGTTGCCAAAAGTACTTCACCCTATCGCTGGAAAGCCAATGGTTCAGCATGTTATCGACAATGCGGTCTCATTGGGCGCGCAGTCTACCAATTTAGTTTTCGGTCATGGTGCGCAGCAGCTACAAGCCGCGTTATCACATAATGAAGTGAACTGGGTGCATCAATCTGAGCAGTTGGGTACTGGTCATGCTGTCGCGGTAGCAAAGGAGCATATTGGTGATGACGATAAAGTACTGATCCTCTATGGTGATGTGCCTCTCACAAAGCTGAGCACGCTACAGCGTTTGCTGGATGTGACGCCAGATAACGGCCTTGCGGTACTCACTGTTGATTTAGCCAACCCGACTGGTTACGGCCGTATGCTGCGAGAAAGTGGCAAATTGGTTGGTATTGTCGAACAAAAAGATGCCTCTGCGGAGCAACTTGCTATTACCGAGATCAATACAGGCATAATGGCGGCTAACGGTGGATTATTGAAAAAGTGGCTTGGACAGCTATCGAACAATAACGCACAAGGTGAATATTATCTCACTGATATCGTGGCGATGGCGCACAGCGAAGGGGTAGAAATTACCTCTGCACAGCCTGATGATGAAATGGAAGTAGAAGGTGCGAATAATCGTGTGCAACTTGCTGCTTTAGAGCGCGCTTATCAAACTTGGCAAGCTGAAACCTTGATGATTAATGGTGCTAGTTTAGCGGATCCTGCTCGCATCGATGTGCGTGGACAGGTAACAACTGGCGAAGATGTTCAGATTGATGTTAACGTGATATTTGAAGGCCATGTTGAAATTGGCGATGATGTCGTTATTGGTCCTAACTGCGTACTGAAAAACTGTAAAATCGGCAATGGCGTAGTTATTAAAGCTAATACGCTTATCGAAGATGCGCTGGTCGCTGATAAGTGTACTTTAGGTCCATTTGCTCGCTTGCGTCCTGGCGCGATAATGGAAGAAGATTCTCATATCGGTAATTTCGTAGAGATGAAAAAGTCTCGTTTGGGTAAAGGCTCAAAAGCTAATCACTTGACCTACCTTGGAGATGCTGAAATTGGGGAAAAAGTGAATATTGGTGCCGGCACCATCACTTGTAACTATGACGGTGTGAATAAGTCTAAAACCATTATCGGTGATAATGCCTTTATTGGCTCTAATTCATCACTCGTTGCACCGGTTGAAATTGGTAGTACGGCAACGATTGGTGCAGGTTCAGTGATTACCTCAAGTGTTAAAGATGAGCAATTGGCAGTCGCGCGAGGAAAACAGCGTAACTTGGATGGCTGGCAGCGTCCAATTAAGAAGTCATAATATTATTTAATTTTTAATATCATACAGATAGCGTTAAATCTTTCCAAACCTAAATAAGGCAAGTGTGACTTGCCTTATTTCATTCCTTTCTGTTACCACCCGTGGTACATTGTATTTTCAATAAAAAAATATTAACAATAATATTACCCGATAAGTGCTATGGAAAATTTATTTCGCCGTGAGGTGTTAGAGCATAAACAGCACCGCTTAGAGGGCACAATTAGCTTAATCCAACCGCCCGTATTTAAGACCCTGGGATTACTCATTTTAACGGTTGTGATTTTAAGTATCGTGTTTCTATCAAGTGGTAGCTATACCAGAAAGGAAAGAGTATCTGGCGTTATTGAACCCAGTGGTGGACTGCTGCGTGTTGCTGCAATGCAACAGGGGGTGGTGTCTGAAGTATTGGTCAAAGAGGGTGAACAAGTCGCTGCTGGGCAACCTTTGCTGCGAATTGCATCTGCAAAACATAGCACCGAAGCCACTGAGTTGAATCAAGCATTGCTGAATCAATATCGCTTTCAGCAAAAGAACTTACTACAGCAGATAGAACAACTACGTGGACAGTACCAGCTTGACATTGAAGAGCTACAGCAACAAGAAACGACCGCAAAAGAAAAACTAAAAGAACTTGAGAGCCAAGCAAGCACGTTCCAAGAGCGGCTACTACTTAATCAAGATTTAGTATCGCAAATTGCGACGTTAAAAGGCACTGGTTATATTTCTGAACTAGAATTACAGCGCCAAAAAGACACCCTACTTTCACTAAAGCAGCAAGCTTCTTCAATCCGTTCAGAACGCATAGCGCTTGAGTCACAGCTTAAAAACATCAAAAATCAATTGGCGAAATTGCCGATTGAACATCAAAACCGAATTTCTCAGCTGCAATCGCAGCAAGCTGATCTATTGATCCAAATATCATCGATTGAACAAGAGCGACTTGGTGAAGTCCGCGCGGCCCAATCCGGTGTCGTCACTGGATTGCTGGCTAAGCTTGGCAAAAATGTCTCCATGGGTCAGCATTTACTGACGCTCATCCCTGAACATAGTGATATGCAAGCAATTGTTTATATCCCAACTTCGGCTTTTGGTTTTATCAAAGAGGGGCAGGAAACAAAATTGCGCTACCATGCGTTTCCTTACGAAAAGTTTGGTATATACAAAGGAAAGATTGTAGAGCTTAGTAACAGTGTTATCTTGCCTGAGGAAACCAACATGCCAGGCATTATTCAAGAGCCTGCGTACCGTGTAGTGGTTGCGTTGGATGAACAGGTAGTAAAAGCATATGGTAAAGATACAGTCTTGCGTGCAGGTATGACGCTTGATGCGGATATTGTGGTAGAAGAACGCTCTTTATTGCGTTGGTTGTTTGACCCAGTATTTAGCATCAAAGGCCAGTTATAAGAAGTAAAAGGGTTGATATGGAAATGGAACATGAAGGCGCAGCCAATAAGTTAGAGTTTTGGTCGCGGAAATCTTTACCAGTGATCATCCAATCAGAAGCGGCAGAGTGTGGCCTTGCGAGTCTTGCTATGGTTGCTGGATATCATGGCTATCGCACTGATTTAACTCGCTTAAGGCAGCGTTTTAGTATTTCAATCGAGGGCTGTACGCTGCTCGATATTATGCACTTTGCTGAAAAGCTCCATTTAACTTCAAGGCCTCTGCGAATTGAGCTTGAAGATCTAGATGCGCTGCAAGCACCGGCAATTTTACACTGGGACATGAACCATTTTGTGGTGCTTAAAAAGGCCAACGAAAAGCGCATCGTGATCCATGACCCCGCTGGTGGCGAAAAAACCTTTACGATGGAAGAAGCCTCTAAGCATTTTACTGGCGTGGCATTGGAGTTAACGCCAACCAAAGACTTTGAAAAGAAAGAGCAAAAAGCGAGCCTTAGATTCTCCGATTTTTGGAGTCGTATTACGGGCTTAAAACGCTCACTGTTGCTTATCTTTATGCTATCCATCTTGCTACAGGTATTTACGCTGGCAGCGCCCTATTATATTCAGCTGGTTATAGATGATGTCATACTCACTGGTGACACCTCTCTCTTGACGGTGCTGGCGATAGGGTTCTTTTTAGTACTGCTTTTTGAAATCGCTACCAATGCGCTGCGTGGCTTTACCTTGCTGCACTTTGGCAATCAGATGAATATTCAATTGGGGGCGAACCTATTTCACCACTTAGTGCGCTTACCCATCGCCTATTTTGAGAAGCGCCATATGGGGGATGTTGTTTCTCGCTTCGGCTCTCTTCAGCAAGTAAAGCAGCTCCTTACAACGGGAGTCATTGAAGCGATTATTGATGGCTTAATGGCGATTATTACCTTAGCGATGATCTTCTTCTATAGTCCTATGTTATCAGCGGTCGTATTGGTGGCTGTGATCACATACGCGATTATCAGAATGGTCATGTATAAGCCATTTCGTAATATCAGTGAGCAAGAAATCATGGCGCGCGCGGAAGAAAACTCCAACTTTATGGAAACGGTACGCGGGATCCAAACAATTAAATTATTTGGCTCAGAGGTCAAGCGGGAAGGACAGTGGCAAAATCGCTACGCTAGTGCGATTAACCACAATATCCGCTTGGGCAATTTTAAAATTGGCTACGACGCGATTAACCGGGCGCTATTTGGTATCGAGAATATCATTGTGGTTTATTTGGCGGCGCACTTGGTGATTGCTGGTGGATTTAGTACCGGTATGCTGTTTGCTTTTATGTCTTACAAGCGTCAGTTTATGGATAAGACTGCAAACCTTATAGAAAAGCTCATTGAGTTTAAAATGTTAGGCCTCCACTTTGACCGTATCGCTGATATTGCTTTAACGGATAAAGAAGAGTTACAACCAGATCAATATCGTAAACTGAATATCGAAGGCAAAATTGAAGTAAAAAACCTGTCGTTCGCATATTCAGACGCAACACCAAATGTAATTGAAAAACTAAACTTAACAATCAATGCGGGCGAGTCAGTAGCAATCACAGGGCCTTCCGGTTGCGGTAAGTCGACGTTACTTAAGTTAATGTTAGGGTTAAATAAGCCATCTAATGGTGAAATCTTGGTGGATGGCATATCTCTTAGCCAAATTGGCGCTAGACAATACCGCCAGCAGATTGCTGCGGTGATGCAAGACGATGAGCTTCTATCAGGTACTGTGGCTGATAATATCGCCTTTTTCGATTCCCCGATTAATATGGAAAAAGTGGTGCACTGTGCCCAGCTTGCTGCCATTCATGATGATATCAGCGATATGCCAATGGGATATGACAGCTTGATTGGTGACATGGGGTCTAGCTTATCTGGAGGACAGAAGCAGCGGATCATCTTGGCGCGTGCTCTGTATAAAGATCCGAAAATACTGTTTATGGATGAAGCGACAAGTCACCTTGATACTGGGTTGGAAGAAGATATTAATGATGCAGTATCTCGGTTGAAGATAACGCGTATTATCATCGCGCACCGGAAAGAAACCATTGCCTCGGCTGACAGAGAAATTAAGCTCAAAAAGCCAGTGCACCATGAAGGGGAAGAGCAAACCTCGACATCGGGATCTGAATAAATAAAGCGAGCATACAGCTCGCTTTATTTTAAGGCTTACTGCTGTAGCAAATTATGGGATCTGACAAGTGTGCTCCCGGCAAGAGTGGTTACGACCTGTCCAACAATCGCCATAGCGATCTGTGAATAGAGAGCCAGCCGGAGAATTAGCCTGAACATCACCGCCAGCAATTTGAGGTGTCATATTCGCTGGAATAGATTTGCTGTCATTTGAGAGTGCTTTTATGCACTTTTTGTTTAGTGTCAATTTCATTCGTTTTTCCTTACTTATGTTGGTTAATGGCAGTCCTTTATTTCAATCCTTTTGCTACACGCATTGAACGCGTGTGTACAAAAGTTAAGCTAGTTTCAGTTTGAATAAATGTCAACATTTTGTTTTTTTTGATGGCAACCTGTATATCAAAGTTTGAGTTTGGCCAAACAAAAGGTTAACTTACCTATGGTGAGTACAGATATTATAATTAGAGAGTTGAAACAAGGATAAGTATGCTAAAGGCGTTAGATTTAGAAAAAAAAGAACAAATCCTGTCTATAGTGGAAAAGCTAGCCAAGCAGGTTGAATCAAATCTTGAAGCTGTGAACAGTAACGGTTTGCTTAGTGGTTTAGCTGGGCACTTATTGTTTTTATTTCGAGCTGCAAACTTTAATGATGCTTGGGTCGATGAGGAAAAATTTCATCTGGCGCTAGATAAGCTCCAAAATGAATTGGCAGAGCAAACCCCTGAACTGAGTTCAGGGCTAGCTGGGCAAGCTTGGGTGCTTGAGTATTTTAACCAGTATGACGACGAAGAGTATGATCCTGAGATGCTGGAGGAGATAGATAACTTCTTTAACACGGCACTCGACTTTTCTCCTTGGACTGGAGAAATTGAAATGGTGTTAGGCCTTGCCGGATATTCTCCCTATATCTCACGTCGTGCAAAAAAGACTCAACAAAGTACTTTATTTGATCGTCTTGTTACGGGGTATGAGTCGGTTGCGGTAGAGCTAGATGGTCAGCAGGTTGCTTGGTCTCAGCCGAAGCAATCGGTATATAGATTTGACAAAGAAAATCTCGAACAACATGAGTTTAACCTTGGGCTTGCTCATGGTGTACCTGGGATTATCGCGGCACTTATTCCTGCGCTTCAGGACGAAAAAGTAAAACTGCGGGCGCAAAAACTGGTTGTTGCGGGCTGTAATTGGTTGCTTGAACAACAAAGTCATGCTGATGATAAGAAAGCTTGCTTTGGATCATGTGCAGGAGACGAGCACCACTCTCGCTTAGGTTGGTGCTATGGTGACTTAACGATTGCGTTAACACTTGCAAGAGCTGGGCATGCGCTAGACAAGCCAAGCTATGTTGAACAGGCACTGGAAATCGCGTTGTTTAACGTCGATAGAGACGCGAAGCAAGGCCATATTAACGATGCCGGACTTTGTCATGGTTTTTTTGGGTTGGTAACCATTTATCAACTGCTCAACCAAGTTATGCCTCATCCTAAGTTACAGCAGGCCGCCTTAACCTGGCTAGATTATGGCTTAAATCAGTACCAAGAACGTGGACTAGAGGCCTTGTATTCATATAACGGTTTGGAAAAGGTGCATCAAGAAGATTTTAGCTTTTTAATGGGTTTTGCTGGTATTGGTTTAGCGCTCATCGGTGTGCTGGATGACAATCTTGATTGGACCGATTGTCTATTAATGAGTTAAGGAGTAACTATGCCAGCTAAAATAACAACAGACTCCTTTTTTGTTCTACGAACACCAAAACTGCCGATTGAAACCTTGTTCAATCAGCAAGATAGTAATGCGATGTTAAGTGCCTGGCTTGTCACACCAGGGGTGATGGAAGCCTTGTACGTTGCAAGTCCATCTCTATTAGAGCGATTGGAACAGTGGCGTGAAAAGCCGAACTCCAAGCAGGGGAAAAAAGTCGCATTGGCGCTATTGCGATACCTCATTCGAATGTCTTCACGACCTACACCCTTTGGTCTTTTTTCTGGTGTCCATACGGGTAAAATTGGCTCAGAAACTCGTCTTGTGAGTGATAGCGCAGAGCATGACTCCCGCAAAACTCGCTTAGACATGTTTCTGTTGTCTGCAATTCGATCTCATTTAGCAGAAACTGAAGCAAAATCAGATAATTTGTCTTATTTACCTAATCCATCTCACTACTTTATAGCAGATCAGTGCCGCTACATCGAAACTTACCTTTCTGATGACACCATGCAGTATCGCCTGAGTGCCGTTGATAGTGATGAGTACTTCGTCACTATGCTGGAACTGGCGAAACAGAAGCTAAGTTTTTCTCAGCTCATTGAGCAATTTTGTTTGCGCTATAGTGAAGCCGAATATGAGGAAGTTAGTGCATACCTTGAAGAACTCATCATTGAAGGTGTATTAATTCCCGATATTCCGCTACCACTTACTGGTGAAAGTCCCGACATCGCGTTGATAAAAGCGTTAAAAAATGTTGCACCTGTAGAAGTTTACGCCAAGTTGGAGCAGGCGACTCATGACCTTGCAGTGATGGATGAAGCGGGACAAGCGAAGCCTGAGCAATACCAAGCCATTTTTAAATACCTTTCTGAGCTACCGGTTAAAGTTCAAGAAAACAAACTTTTCCAATCAGATACTTACCGCGCCTTTTTACATTGTGAAATGTCACAGCAAGAAGTTGCAAGAGTGAATAAACAACTGCAATTGATTGCGAGCTTAAATCGCAGCGCTAAGCATAACCCACTTGAAAACTTTATTAATAAGTTCAACACGCGGTTTGAAGGTCAATTTGTACCTTTGGATATGGTGTTGGATGATGAGTCGGGTATTAGTGTCTCCACGGAAACCGGTTATGATGCCCCGCTAGTAGGTGGTTTACAGTTGGGTCGAGCGAGTAGTGGACAAGCTAGCGCCCCTGACTATACCGAACTGGATCACATTATTGAGCAGGCTGTGACATTGCCAAGTAATTTAGGCAAAAGCTGTGTGGTCCTGACCAGTAGCGAATTGAAGCAAAAAGTTAAGGATAAAGTAGAACTTAACTTGCCACGTTCAATGGCTGTGATGTTGAGTTTATTTGAGGACGAAAAGTCGAATCCTGTGTTCAAGTTCAATGGCTGTTATGGACCGTCGGCAGCTAATCTTTTGGGTCGTTTCTGCCACCTTGATGAAACATTAAAAGAGTCGGTTATTGATCATTTAGAGCAAGAGCATAGTCACAGTGAAGAGGTAATCTTCGCTGAAATTGTACATATGCCAGAGGGAAGGCCTGGTAACGTGATTGCGAGGCCACATTTACGGCAGTACGAAATCGTTTTTATGGCAGACAGTTCACTAGACCTTGAATACCAGATCCCGCTAAGTGATCTGTATGTTTGGGTCGAAAGCCAGCAGGTTAAGCTCTGGAGTAAGCGACTCAATAAACGCATTATTCCGCGTTTGTCGAGTGCACATAACTTTTCTGCTCGAAGCTTGAGCGCTTATAAATTCCTTTGTATGTTGCAGCATCAAGAAAGTGAAACGCCTAAATTTTCACTGCCTTCAAGCCTAAGAAACGCAACTTATGTGCCGCGCATCATGTTAGATAACCTGATTTTGCATGAGAAAACATGGCGTATTGAACGCAAAGAACTAGAAGCGTTATTAGTTAATCAACACATCGACGCAAATAAGCTTCAACAGCTCAAAGATAAGTATTTGTTAGATGATTGGGTAAGTTTTGCCGCAGGAGATAATGTTTTAACTTTGAACTTAAGCCAAAGTGCGATGGTAGAAGTGTTGCTGATGGAAACCAAAGGCCGCAATACGGTTGAGCTCAGCGAAGTATTGGCATCTCAACTGACGCCGCGTGTAACGGATGCACAAGGTCGTCATTACGCGAATGAAATCATTGTTCCTTTACTTAATGAGAATGCGACTCCTCATACGCACTTTGCAGAAAAGCCACTAGAAAATATTACCGCCACACCAATCTCTCGGCGCTTCAGTGCGGGTTCCGAGTGGCTTAGCTTAAAAATATATTCGGGTAATACCATTGTTGAGCAGCTACTTTATGAGCAGTTATTGCCGCTTATTGAGGAAAATAGTGCATTATTCGATAAGTGGTTCTTTATTCGCTATGGCGATCCGGATTGGCATCTACGCTTACGCTTCCAAGGCAAGCCAGCAGTGCTTTGTGGAGAGTTATTGCCAAAACTCAATCAGCTATTGTCACCTATGATAGAGAGCTCTCAGCTGCATAAAGTTGAATTAATGACTTATGAGCGAGAAGTCGAGCGCTACGGCGGTCCGCAATCGATGACTTTGATCGAAAGCTTGTTTATGTTTGACAGTGAGCTTATTGCGAAAAGTTGTCAACTAGTTGAAGCGTTCGGAGAAGATGTCCGTTGGCGTATCGCATTGGCTTGTACTAACCGTTTGCTGACGCTATTTAATTATGATGCGGAACAAAAGCTATCACTGATCTCTTCATTGCGCGCAGGGTTTGGTAAAGAATTCAATGAGAGTAGCGCGCTGAGAAAGCAGCTCGGTAATCGTTATCGCGATCACCAAACACAGCTCGATGATGACTTTACGAAGCTTAATATTGCGAGCCTAGCGCAATGTGATGAGACGCAGCAAGCGATGTTGGCGCTGTTAGAGGCGTGGCAGAAGCAGGCAGAGCCAGTGGTGAAGGAAATTTTGACATTAGAAAAGTCAGGTTCACTTAATTTGAGTATACAATCATTACTCGGCTCTCTTTTGCATATGCATAACAACCGTATGTTTAAAGCCTATGGTCGAGAGCAGGAATTTGTTATTCATGATATGTTGAGACGAAAGTACTTCTCTGAGTCTAAAGTCTCTTAGGGGATGAAAAGGTTGGCTTGGTTGCCAACCTTTTTCATTTATGAGCTATGCTGACACTTTATTTTGCATTTTCTCACCAGCAAGTTTTGGTAATACTCGCTCAATGAACTGTTGAAGTGGCTTAACGTGCGCTTCTACGTCAGTCCAGTCCGCTTCTAAGTCCTCAATAATATGATGAGTCTCTATTACTTCCCCCTGATAGCAAAGTTCAATAATGGGGTGTAAGAATTTACTTAACTCCGCGTCAGTCGCGTTGTCTTTATGCACTCGAACCTGATTGAACGGGTCGCCTTCAATTGGTGCACCAAAGTCTAATGCTATCTGCAAATGATAGTGATCACCTAGATGAGCATGGAGGTACGGACTTGGCAGGTGCTTATAATATTGTGCCATACCGCTCTTTGATACCGTAACTGCATCCACCATGAAGCCATGCTGTTGCCATAGTGCGCTTGTCTCATTGATACGGTTCAGGATTGCACTGCCGATTGCTTCTGGCGTACCTAAGTGTTGGTCGCATGCAAGTGTAGTATCATGATGCTTTTGTTTTAGCATCTCGACTAAGGCGCGGCTATTGTATCTAAAGCCGTGAATAAAGCCTGAGGTCGACTTACGATATTTGGTGGATTGTGTCAGCGTGCCGGCAAAATAAAGGCCTTTTACATTGATGGATTCAAAGCTGCAATCTAGAGAGGGGAAGCGGCCTTCAATCATGAGATCAGGTTTTGCACTATCGGCAAAAATACTGCTGTCCATGGCAAATCCAGTACAACAAATAATCTCGTCATACTCTATGGTTTCTTGCTCACCATTAGCATGAGCATAACTAAAGTGCACGATAAAGCGGTTGTTTTGTTTCTCAATACGCTTAATGTCGGCGTCTAAGATAGCGTTTTGTGACTTCAGTTGATAAGTATCTAGAATATTGTTGTTTACTGCACGTAGGTCGCCAACATAGTGGGTCTTCCATGCCATATCTAAAGGATTTGGACTACAAACGTGGATTAGGCTGGTGGCGGGGATAAGGTGATCAGCCGTCTCGAAAGCTGAGTTTCCTTTACCGATAACAAGTACGCGTTTGTTTTCATATGGTGCCAAATCAATATTTAAGTCTGAGTATTGTGTAACTAGCTCTATTCCTTCGATCTTCGGAATATAAGGCTTAGGGACACCTGTGCTGACGATGACGCGGGCTGCTGTATATTGTTCATTATGAGTTGTGGTCACAACGAAGTGATCGGCAATCTTTTCGACGGACTTAACACGCTGGTTATAAGCAACATTTAGCTTATTTTGGTCAACATAATGGTTGAGGTATTTGACTAAGTTATCAGCACTTGGGAAAAAGTCGCGGTCAAAACTGGAAAAGTTGAGGCTGTAGTCATCAGTTAAAATGGAGTTCCAATCGTGTCTTAAGTTGAATTCAGGGTTTGTTGAGCCGGTAAATACTTTATTAATTGAAATTAGTTTCCGGTGAATTGGGAATGTTTCAAAAAAACATCCTGCGCGCTGACCTGACTCCAACATGAGGTAGGACAAGCCACTTTGTTTTAGGTGGTAAGCGGTTTGGATTCCTGCTGGGCCTGCGCCAATAATAAGATAATCAAGCATGTTCGTTGTTCCTTGTTGGTGTTGGTGCTGCAACAACTACTCTAGACAGGGTAACGTTCCCCGTTTCCCTATTGCAGTTATGATATTAATTTGTTGTGTAATTGTTGTTTTAAAATGTGTATTAATTGTGTATTTGCAATGTTTTTTTACCAACGGGAGGAGTGACAGGTTTATCTTAAGTACGCAACCTACGCATGAGGATTTATACTGAGTGAGACACAATCAACGGAAATAAAAATGATGAAAAAGTTCGGGCTCGCCATATTGGTGATATTCAGTACGCTATCTTGGGCTAATGAAAAATTAAATGAAGAACTCTCGGTGTTTACACCTTATCTTGGTACTTGGCAATCGGACTTTGACGTGCCTTCAGATAAACCAAAGATGCAGGATGTCAGTCACTGGGAACGGGCTTTAAATGGCACAGCCATTCGTACCTTACATTCAATCAACGATGGCATGTACGGCGGAGAGTCATTAATTTTCTGGGATAAAAGTAAAAACAGTCTAGTGTTTTACTATTTTACGACGGCAGGATTTTACACCCAAGGAACGATGGAAGTCCTGAGCCAGACCGAGTTTGTGGCATACGAAGAGGTTATCAATAACAAAGATGGTATTACAAAGGTGAAATCAACCAGTAAGTTTGAGAGTGGTCAATTTACGGTATCGACGCAATACTTGAAAAACGGCAAGTGGACTAAACCTGAGTCGCGAATTTATACGAAAAGCGACAAAAAAGTTAAATTTAAGTAAGCTTTAAAGTGCCTCCAAGGAGACACTGAACTGTGTTATTTACTCTCGATTAGTAAATATCAGGGCAAGTATGGCGACCACACGTATTGGCAACACAATGCGTTAGCCTGTCTTGGCTGAAACGAAGCGCGCCGCCTGCAACCTGTGGAGTCATTACTGCTGGTACAGTTTGCTTATCTGCTGATAGAGCTTTGATTTTCTTTTTGTTTAACGATAATTTCACTTTAGTATTCCTTCTAAATTATGGGCTCTGGTCGAGCTCAATGTATTGTAGTTATGTCATCTGATTTATTCTTAATTGAACAAAAAAGTAACACGACAACTAAGCTAAAACATATTTGTTACTTTTTCAACATTTTGCTATTAATTACATTTTCTCAACGTTTCTTTTGCGCCTGATAATGGTGATAGAGATGCTAAGAACTAAGTAGGGCTTAGCATCATGTCGCTCTTATTCGTTATTTCTTCTCTAAACTCAAAGTTCGTCCTTTGCGACCGGAGCTTGGGTGCAGCGCTCTAAGCGCCTTTACTTGATTAAGTGAGGCATTGAAGGGCACCCAGTTGCCGTTTTCAAGCTGTGCTTCGATAGCAAAACCCGGAATGGCGGTAAAAGCGTCGAGTTTTGCTCCAGATAGCTGTTTTGCGGCGACGACAGGAATGCGAAACTCAATTCCGGCTTGTGCTAATTTAGGCAGCTCTTGAAGGCCCAAAATAGCCACGAATCGTTGCCAATCAGCCTCACGTTGCGCCTGTAACTTAGCCGTAAAATATCCACTAGATTGGCTGTATATACGACCGGCTTGGTAGGGTAATTCCCACTCTGCATGGTGCCATGCACGCTCTGCAAGGGCCAATAACCGTGGATAAAGCATGTATTCGGCTTGTGCATCACTGCGCAGCATTTCACTCCACAAGTGTCCTTGGAGCCCAGCAAACTTAACCCCTTTGTTTAGTGATGAGTCGCTGTCGTTGGCTATGTAGGCGTGGTTATTGGTATTTTTCCAGATCTCTGCATGCGCAGGGAGGTTGTCTGGCATAAACTCAAACATCTTTTTGCTTTCGATAGCACGGCTTGCCCAGTGATTACCACGCTCTTCTGGGTGAGACTGATATGGAAAGTCAAAGTAGGTTACATCAGGGCTAGACAAGACAACCTGCCAGCCCTGATTGGCGAAGCGATGTGCGACCACGTGCCCGTTTTCGCTTAATGTCGCCCAAGCATTGCTCTGTACGTTTGCTGGCATATTCGCAGCACGTACATCACCTAAACCGTCGCTCCACCCTGCAACTTGTATTCCTTTTTTATCTAGTAACTTTGCGATCCGTTCAATGAAGTAACCGTTAAAGTTGGTAAAATCTTTCACGCTTGCCTGCAATTTTTTACAAGCCGGCGATTCTAGCCAAGCACCTGCGGTTTCATCTGCACCTATATGGTAAGTGTTGAGTGGTACACCAGCACGGTCATGCAGCACTTTTACTTCGCTTAATACTTTGTCGATAAAGGTATAAGTGTTTGCAATACAGACATTTAGCGTGTTGTCGTTGTAATGTTGAATGGAGCTGTAACGCGTCTTATCAGCCGTTTCTACTAATCGATATTGCTGCGCATCCTCAGGTTTGCCTTGTGCCATCAACTTTTTATATCGCGCTTCCATGGCGATGATTGCAGCGCGTGAGTGACCTGGCATATCTAATGAGGGTAACACCTCGATATGATGCGCCTTGGCATAGCGCAGGATTTCAATATAATCCTCTGCAGAGTAAAAGCCATTTACTTGCGCGTTTTTATCATTTCCTGCGCCTAATTGCGGCAATAAGCAGCGAGTTTCAGTTAAATCAAAGCAGCGATAAGCGCCAACAGACGTGAGCTCATCAAGACCGTCTATGGCTAAGCGCCAGCCTTCATCATCCGCTAAATGAAGGTGCAATTTATTTAGCTTATACGCCGCCATCTGCTCAATGGTTTGTAAAATAAAGGCTTTGGAGCGGAAGTTGCGGGCAACATCGACGTGTAAACCACGAAAGTCATACCTTGGTGTATCAATAATATCCACCATGGGAATACTCAAATCATTAATATCCAACAGTCCTGCAAGGCTTTGTAGCGCATAAAATGCTGCGGCGCTGTTATTGGCTTGGATTGAGATATTGTTTTCGGCGACCGTCAGTTGATAATGTGGGCTTGATTGCTTATTTGGCTTTACAGCGACATTAACTACAAGTCCGTTCTTGGTGCTTTTTACTCCGAGGGTATTGAGACGCTGTTGTGCCATGGCGATAGCCTCAGCGGAAACGCCCGAAAGTTGCAGATTAATACCGGCCGCTAAATTGAGTCGTTTATCGGACACCACAGTCAGTTGTTTAGGTTTTGGTATCAGCCCAATCGCAGCATCAAGTGTTGGCTTCACTTGATGTTGATATAAGTATTCGCTACCCATCCACGGCGTGTCATCTTTACTGCTAGTTTGCAGCTGGTTGAGCGAATCAAATGGCGTCAGATAAGGTTGTAGCTCAAGTCCTGTGTCGTTATCGCGCTGGGTTTGCGTGCTTTTGATCACTTGTGGGGTGAGCTTAAGCTGCGCGTCCGTTACAACATAATTTGGCATAAATTCTGAGCGCGTAACCTGAGAGTCCTGAGTATAAAAGCGCACGGTAGTGGGGGCACTTGAAAACCCACTAAACCCTGCCGCAGGCGTGATTTTGTGAATATCACCATTGATATGGGTGATGGCAAAGTTATCGCCCTCAACATGGTAAATCGGCATCAGTTGGCTAAAAAAGATAGCAAAGTCATTATTTGCCTTGGTATTTTCTGTGGCTACGCTAAAGCTCAACTCTGAGTAATAACACTTTTGTTGTGCCTTGGGGCAGGTGCTTGGCTTGCTATCAAGCAAGGTGTACTTTACATCAAGATTTTGGCCTAACCAGTTTACTGCGGTTTGGTCGAGCGCATAAAGGGGTGACGACACCCCAAAAAGTAGGGCCATAAGCCGATTAAACTTCATTGGCTAGTTCCTTGTTATCATGGTTAATTTTATTGTGTTGAAACAATCCGTATGCCCCTAAAAGTGGCGCGTGATTTAAGATGCTTGGAATGACACGAACGGATTGATATAAAGCATTGCCAAGCAACTGCTGCATCTTGGCTTCAAGTGCAGCGTTAAAATAGTCATATGAATGCGTCACGGAGCCGCCAAGTACAATGACATCAGGGTTCAGCACCATGACTATTTGCGCGAGTGCATGACCAACGTGACTGCCAAAAGTCTCAAATTGTTGTAGTGCAAATGGGTCGCCACTGCGTGCTTGTTCGGCCAACCACCTTCCTTCAATTCCTTGTCGCCCAAAGAACTGTCCTGAAGCATAATCTTCAATAATTCCATCAAGATAGCTTAAGTTTCCTAGCTCTCCTGCAGCACTATGGTTACCCGTATATAAATTACCGTTAAACACAAAACCGGCACCAATGCCTGTGCCAAGGCATACGCCAATTAGGTTGTTGGCATGGTGGCCACCATATAAGTATTCACCAAATGCAAAGCAGTTTGCGTCATTATGGACAACAACGGGCAAAGAAAAGTGCTGTTCTAACAATCCCTTCAGAGGCACATTTTGCCAATGAGGAATATTTTGTGTTGTCAGCACGGTGCCGCTGCACACATCCAGTGTGCTTGGTACGCCAATCGCAATACCAGTTGTTTCGGCTGTTAGGTTTTCTTCGATTAAACGGATAACAAAGGCATTAACTTGGTCTAAGTTGGCCTGACTAGGCACCGCATACTGGCGTACCTGCTCGACCTGAGTGTGCGCAACCGAAGCCACAAGCGCTTTGGTGCCACCCAAGTCAATACATAACAAAGAGTGATTCATCGTAATTTAACTATTTTCATTTAGAGGTTGAGACAGCGTCTTTTGACTATTGCCAAAAGTTTTATTTTTAATCAAAGGATTAGCCCATACACCAACACTCAGAATATAGCTAAGTGGTAGTAGCAGTAGCAGGGCAGCAAGTTGTAAGTTGTTACTCAATTCAGCCGCAAAACCTATGATGGGAGACATAAAAGCACCGCCAATGATCCCGGTACATAAAATCCCTGTGATTGCGCCATGGCCGGTTTTGAATGAATTTAATGCCAGAGCAAAGATGACCGACCACATAATGGAGAGGAAGAATCCCACAATTGGAAAAGCAATAAGCGCCACGGTAGCGCTACCGAATAACGCACTTAGGAGCGCGATAGCGGCGCCAAAGCTGAATAAAATCAAAAGCTTTTGTGCATCAATAAGTTTAAGTAGTGCTAGTCCAAGTAAACAGCCTAAGGTTAAGCATAACCAGAATTCGCTCACTACTTTTGCGCCTTCGGTGGCTGGGTCTAGGCCATGATATTGCTGCAAAAAGACGGAAATAAGGTTAGCGACACCTTGTTCTAGCGCAACATAAGCGGCGATGGCGGCAAAAAATTTCAATACGGTTTTATCTTTAAAAAAACCGATACTTTGTGACCAGCTCAGCTGCTGCTTTTTCTGCTCGGGTACCGCGCTAAATGGCGTAAATTGCGAGAGTAATAGCATCACGACGCTTAGGATAGCGAATACCGCATAGATACTTAGCCAGGTTTTATCTGCTGGGATAACACCAGACAGCGCTCCGCCAAATCCCTCTGCGGTGGTGACTTGAGACTGTAGTTTGCTATACACCAAAGGCGCGAGTGTTGCGGCAGCACCAAACATCAACTGCGCAAACACCGAAAGCACGGCAAAGTGTTCCGAACCACCGCTAGCGCGTAATAGTGGATTGATAGCCACTTGCAGTAGTGCCATGGCACAGCCGAGCATAAACAACGCAACCATGGCAATGGCAAACGTTGGCGTTAGCACAAAGGTCGTTGCACCAATTGCAGCAAGGGTAAATGCGAGCTGCATAACGGTTTTTTCTCCAAAACGCTGAACTAGCAGTCCCGCCGGAATAGACATCACACCGTAAGCGATAAAAAAGGCGAACGGGAAAAACCCCGCAAGCGTTAGACCTATGCTGTAACTTTCTATTAATGCTGGAAAAATCGCGCCTAAAATATTGGTGATAAAGGACACCGTAAAAAAGGTTGCCAATACTAAGGCAATCACTAGGTAGCTTTTTTTCATGTTGTATTTCCACCTTCATTAGAGAGCGGGTGATGGCGTGGCGATCTCGCTTGTGGGCAGACAAACAAAAAGATCAAGGGGAATCTCACCATCACCCGCAATTGGGTTATGCACGGAATGCTTGTACTCGCTGTAATTGTTCCAGTGCGGTTGTATGGGCAATAAAATGCTCATCACTAAGCTTCGTAAGATAGGCCTTGGCCGCCTGTTCAATATGCTGTGGTGCTTGATCAAAGGGCATTTGGCAGGTGCTATCGCGATGATCCATACCGCCAAGTAAGCAATACCAACTGGGACGAATATAGGGAGAGTGCATCCTGTGTTGGTTGAGCCAAGCATCAAAATCACCACCGCTACGCCAGTGTGTGAGCAGCTCATCGAGCTCGTTTAAGCTCAGTGCTGCGATTTTCGCATCTTGCCAATACGGTGAATCTGCGCGCTTGCTGGTGGCGTAATGTGCCAGTACATACTCTTTAATACCGAGCACCAGCTCTGACAGTTGTTGATTGATGGCTTGTGCCTCGAGCTGTTGCGAAAGCAGTCCATTCAATAACTCAATGCTATAACCTGTGACCATCAGCGCGGTGGCTTCGAGTGGTTCAATAAAGCTCTGCGCGAGGCCAATAGCAAACACATTGCCTTCAATACTGCGCGCCATCATGCCCACTTTCATAGTGAGATGTTTGGCTTGTCCTTTATCGAGTTGCGCGGCTTCACGCAGTTGAGCCTCAGCCTCTTCGGGGGTGGTATGAGCGCTGCTGTACACGTAACCATGTCCGGTTCTGCCTTGTAGCGGGATCCGCCAGCGCCAGCCGCACGGCATCGCGATAGCAGAAGTGCTTGAAGGTAGCGGGCTTATTTTAGCGCCGGCAATCGCGACAGCTGAATCATTGAGTAACTGATCTGCAAAGGAAATAAAGGGCACTTCGAGCGTTTTCTCTATCAGCAGGGCGTTAAACCCTGAGGCATCGACGTAAAAATCGCTTTTCACCTGCTCACCCGACTCAAGTGTCAGTGCAATAATTTCTTTGGCATGATGCTGTACGCTACTCACCGTACTTTGAATATGCTTTACGCCTCGCGCTAGGCTAAATGCCCTTAACCAATCCGCAAGTTTTTGCGCATCAAAGTGATAGCCGTATTCAAGCGCCCTTGGTAATGGACGCTGTGGCAGAGGTGCTTGTTGCTTGTCGGCCAGCACTGCGGCTAAGAAGTAATGTTCGGGTTTATCTATATATTCGCTACCACGACGTCTGGCATTGGCGTTGACAAAGTAGACTTCCGCTGTTTTTGCATCCATTTCAGAGAAGAAGGGATGGAAATAGCTGCCATTGTCGCCATTCCAGTTATCAAAATAGATCCCGGTTTTATAGCTTGCTTGGCATGCGGGCATCCAATCGCGTTCTTTCACACCAAGGCTTTGCATAAAAAGCTGCAAATGTGGCGTTGAGCCTTCGCCAACGCCAATTCTGCCAATACTCGATGACTCAATCACCGTGACCGATAAATTAGGTTGATGCTTAGCAAGGTAGGCTGCGCACATCCAACCTGCGGTACCGCCACCAAGGATGGTGAGTGACTGTATTGTTTTCATAGGCAAATGAGTTTTCATAGGCAAATGACCCCAGCCGCAAGCGACTGGGGCTCCGAGGTTAGAACTTATAGCTGACGCCAAGGTAATAACGCGTACCAAATTCAATGGTGTTCTGCGTTAAGTTGTAGTTGGTGTCGTAAGATTGAATAACCTCATTGGTCAGGTTTACACCCTCTAAGCTGACATCCAGATTTTCCATTGCATGCCACACCAAAGATGCATCCCATTGTTGGTAGCTATCGTTGCGCACCGCTTGTGCTGCACCGACGCCAATCCATTCACTACGCCAGTTATAAGCGATACGTGCACTGAACTGCTCATTTTCGAAAAATAGCGAGCCATTGAATGAGTTTTCAGATACTCCCGGCACCATTTCTTTTGCATTATCTGGTGTGGTGGTTTCACTATCCACGTAGGTGTAGTTAGTAATAAAGCCGAAGCCATTATCAAAGCTATGTTGAAGCTGCAGTTCTATCCCTGTTACGTCACCGTCTCCGTTACTACGTGGGCGTGTGACTCGGCATTGATCATACTTAGAAGGGTCGGTACCGCATCCGTCTACATATTCAATCGCTTCGGTAGAAAAGACAACGTTGTCAATTTTCTTCACAAAAACGGCTGCTGAGAGCAAGGAAGCTTCGGTAAAGTAATATTCGACGCCAATATCTGCTTGATCTGCTTCATAAGGTTTAAGGTTCGGGTTACCACCGGTGGCAGAACCAAAGTTAGCATCAATCGCTAGACCTGGTTTTAAGTCGTTATAATTAACTCGAGACATAACGCTAGAGGCGGCCGCACGGATGATAATATCGTCGCTGTAGTCATAAGCGAAGTTGATGCTCGGTAGCCAGTTGTCGTAGTCAACCGTTTCATTGAAGACCGTGTTATCAACATAGCCGCTGGACTGCTGTTCTGTATCCACATAGCGTAAGCCGATATTACCGCGGAAGTTTTCACCGCTGAATTCACTTTGCACATAGATAGCGAGCATATCTTCTTCGACATTGTAGGTTTTACCAAGGTCTTGCTGCTCAATTAATTCACCCGCCTCATATTTGCCAGTGATAAAATCCCACCACTTATCTTCATCTAGTTTGGCGTATGAGTTAAGAATATGTCCGCCCGTTTGCGAATGAAGATTGGTAAAAATACCATCACTCCAGTTAGCTAAGCTATTACCATCAGGAACAAAACCAATTACATCTGCTGGGTTTCTTTGTATTGCGATACGTGCAAATTCGTTTTTATTTACCTTCACACCCGCTTTGATGCTCTTGAAGTAATCATGCTCTAGCATCCACTTGATATCGGCTTGTGCATAACTCACTTCATGCTCTTGAACCGTAGTTTGGAAGTTTGATTCCTGAGCAAATTTGAGCTGTGAGGCATCGGTTGGGTCTAGCGAATCAAACCAAATTTGATAAGGGCCTGTGGCATCGTAAGTAAAGCCGCCATCAGTACTACTTTGACCATTAGGGAAGGCTGGATCACCAATTTTTCCACCCTCATCCGTTGCCGGGATCCACCAACTTGAGGAACCAAACTGTGTACCACCATCAGATGTTGAGCGACCAATAACACCGCTAATCTCGAAAGTATCACCGACGTATTTACCACTGAAGTTTAAGGCGTCGACTTCCATGTTTACGGCGTTACGAACAGTGGGGTTGTATATAATGTTCGCGTAAGCTGGCAAAATACGCGCACGCTGTGTACCACCTGCAGCGTTGTTTTGTACATCAACAGCACCTGCACCACGGGCACTTACGGTAAGGAAGTTATGGTTTACATGTGGGTTGTCAAACTCAAAACGAAAGTAGTCTACCGTAAACTCTGTATTATCGCTTGGTGCAAATTGCGCCGTGAGTTGCGCGCTGGTGCGCTCGCGTTCAGCTCTAAATGCTTGTGAGCCGATTGCCCAAGCGCCCACTGTAGATGCTTGCCCCGTATCTTGATTCGCCGCAAAATATTCATAGTAGCCACCAATGGACTCAATAACGTGACGGCCTGAAGTCAGGTTCTCAATAGAGTATGCTGCGAGCACACCAAATTTTTCATCGTCACTTTTCCAGCTACCTAAAAATGAGCCACTTAAATCATTTTCATCATACAAGGTAGAGCGGCCCATTTCTGCTGACACCATGTAAGTGTGTGCATCTAAGTCCAGTGGTTTACGCGTGACAAGATTCACTGTACCACCCAGTGCGCCTTCTTCAAGGTCTGCTTCAGGCGTTTTGTAGACGTTCACTGCCGAAACTTGCTCTGCTGATAACAGCTCCATGTTAAAAGTACGTGTTGATGGACCTAAATCATACCAATCGGTACTGGCAACGGACTGGCCATTCAATAAAATACGCGATTGCTCGGGCGCGGTACCACGGATAGTAACACCACTTACTTCACCATATTGGCGGTCGACCGTGACCCCAGAAATACGCTGTAGCGCATCACCAATGTTTTTGTCGGGAAACTTACCAATATCTTCCGAGGTGATAGCATCAACAATACCATCTGCAAAGCGCTTGGTGTTCATTGAAGCTTCAAGCGAGCGGCGAATGCCTCTTACTTCAATTACTTCGACTTTTTCTGTTGCGCTTTGTTCTTCGGCTAATGCTGATGGTGCTGCGGTGAGTAAAAGGGGTGATAAGGTACTTGCTGTCACGATGGCGGCAAGTTTATTCAATTTAAATTGCTTCAACTTAGTTGTTTTCATTGTTCTGCCCATTGTTCCTATTTGTTGTTGGCAGAAGCTAGGGTATCGCCTTGAGTGTTTTTTAAGCGGTATATTTCTATCTACTAATGATACTTTTCACGCTTAAATGAGAGTAATTTGACAAAAATACTTCACTGCACTCTAGGCAATCGCTATATTTCGATAGATTAGTATTGTTGAGTGATTGAATTTGCATGATATGCAACTAGGTGTAACGAATAGTTGTTTTAAAGTTTATAACATGCCGATTTTAAATAAGTTTATTAATGTAAAAGGAAATTGCTATGCGAGCGATGTACGAGAAAGTACTGCCATCTCCCGGGTGTTCATGGCGTTATTGCCTGTATCAATTGCCCGAAATTCCCTTTAATTGGCACTATCATCCGGAATATGAGATCTGTTTAACGCTCAACAGTATCGGTGTATGTCACGTGGGTGATCATATTGCCCCTTACGAAGACTTGGATTTGGTTATCCTAGGCCCTGACTTACCACATACTTGGCAGTCAAAACCGAATCCGGATCACTCCGCTCACGTTGTCCATGTTGCACAAATACCCGCACACTGGTTGGAATCTTTAGTAGCTCAGCATCCTGAATTACATGGCTTATCTGAATTGTTAAATGCAGCGCGCCGTGGCGTCAAATTTCCTGTGGAAGTCGCAAGGCAAGCGAAAAAATGGTTTGAGCAAATCGCGGATGCCGAGCCGTTAATGCGCTTTGTGCTTTTGCTTGAAATGTTAACGCGGATGACGACATCGAACTATCAACATTTAGCCAGTAGCGGCTTTCGCTTTGATGCCCGCCATGACCCCGCGAAAGACAAGTTCGACCGGGTTATTGCCTATATCTATGACAATTACACCGACAAATTAAGCGCCGATGAGCTTGCACAGCAAGTGCACATGAGCACCAATCACTTTCACCGCTTCTTTAAAAAGCGCACGGAGCGTACTGTGACGGAATTTATCAATCAGCTGCGTATTGCCAAGGCCTGTAAACTGTTAATTAGCTCCGCCTCTCCCATTAGTGTGATATCGGATCAATGTGGTTTTAATAATATTTCTAATTTTAATCGTCGTTTTCAAGCGTTGAAGGCATGTACGCCCAGTGAGTTTCGTGCACGGCTGCACCAAAAGGCATTGTATTGATCTGGACGTGAGCCTGTTTATTATACGTTTTAATCAAAACTTCAATTCAAACCGTGAATATTTCGTAATGCTATGATATTCATGCTTATTCCTAAATATTCAACTTGGTATTTATCAAGGAATTGCCAAGAATGTGCCGGGTCGCAACAACAATAAACGAGGATGACCGTGATGACACTAGGACACTTTATTAAACAGATCCGCACACAGAAAGGCTTAAGCCAACCCCAGTTAGCTGAGCAAATGTGTGTTGAGCAAAGCTATTTATCTAAACTAGAAAACGACAAATCCGTGCCTTCTAACGAGGTATTTAGAAAGTTACTAACCGCGCTGAATTTATCCTTAGATGAATGTATGCAAACCCTTTCAACACAAGGGAAACGTGAAGAATTAAGCCAAATTCCAGACATCGAATATTGGTATAAGCAATATCAACAATCAAAGCAAAAGCAATATAAGCAACTTGCGATATTAGCTATTTTGTTAGTGTCTCTCGGTGTGGGGTTATTTTGGAGTGGCTACAAACAGATATTTTTTAGTGAAAAACTGTTTGAATATGAATCTCAGGGTGTATTGCAAGCCGGTGAACCCGTCGAGCTATATAGAAAATGGCACGCATACCTTGTTCCTCATAGTAAGAATAGTGACCGTGAATTTTTTGAACAAGTAGAACTTGCCATGGCGAAACGTTTAGATAAAGAAACGGTATTTTTCTCAGATTATAGGGGAAGCGCTTATACCGAATCGGTAACCAATGGTAGAAGGCATTATCGTTTTCAAGGCCCTAAATTTAGTGAGCGAGCAGAAAATGCATGGCTGCAATTTGTTGGCTTATTGTGTCTCTCTGCTGGGGTTATGCTAACGTTAGTAGGTAAGCGGCTAGTTAAACCTTAGTTTATTAAATTCTAGATTAAAGGTGTAAGATGCAAAAGCGATTATTTTTTGGTATTGGAATGGATGACGACGCTCGAGCGCATATCGGCCAGTGGCTGGTGGATAGTGTGAGTGCGAGTAAAGCCAATACTCAGCCGAGTAATTGGCATCTTACACTGGCGTTCCTTGCTATGGTGGAAGAATCAAAAGTAGCCGAGCTTTGTGATTTTGCTAGTAGTTTATCGGTGCCTAAATTTACACTCACCTTTAGTGACTATGGCTACTGGCAGCACAATGGCATTTTTTACTTAAAGCCCGAACAAAAACCACAAGCTTTGCTTGATTTAGCCAATCCACTGCGTGCTTTTGGAGAAAAATGCGACCTCTATTGCAACTCGCATCCTTTCTCACCACATATCACGCTATTTAGAAATTGTAAGCCTGAGCCGAGCGTAGCAAGGCCCATTGCGCCTTTCTCACTGACAGTAAAGAAATTTCATCTCTATCACTCTCATCGCAATGAGCGTGGCTTGATTTACGACCCTATCGAGTCTTTTTTTCTGAGCTGAACTTTAATAGTTGAATTTTAGGACAGCCAACGCTTTAGCTTTTTAACCAAAGTTTCAAACCAAGTCAGTTGATAACGCTGGTATTTATCGCACTTGAGGAATAGCTTTTTGGTGGCCTCGTTTCGTGCTGGGCTAATATGTAGGCGACTGCACTCTTTACTTGCGCTGTGCCAATCTTGTGCGCTGATGGCTTTAATCAAATTAGGAAAGGCCAAAAATAACTTACTGGTACCAAGGTTGTAAGCCATATCCAATAGCGCAATCTTAGCGGGCGTCGGTAATAGCTGATAAGGAATGCTGCCAGTTTCTTGCTTGGCAAGAAAATGAATGAGGTACTGCTCAAATTCTTTGATTTGCTCTATAAGACATTTTTTAGACGCTTTTGGTGGCAAGGTAAGCTCAGTATATTGCGCATACCAAGATGCCTTGTAACCGCTGGGCTTACCCTTAATATTACGGTATTCATCGCGCTTTTGTTGCAAGGTGGCAGAACGTTTAGAGCGCCTATCCCGCATTGGTAACTGGCAAAATTGCTCAACACTTTGCATATGAAAACCAACACCAATCGTCGGATTGGCATTTACATCTAGGTACAAGTGCAGTACCTCGCCCTCAAATTGCAATAGATGCTGTGTTACTCGTTGATAGAATTTGTCGGTGTCGTTGAACAACTAGGTACCTCAGTGATCACTGCTTTTTCATTCGTGGTATAGCACTGTTTTAGTATAGAACAGTAGCAGGCCTCTGCCTTAAAAACCGATTTGTGGGCATCGATTTTATCCCATAATCCACGATTAAAATTGCTTTTTGGCATGGTAAAGATATTAAAAGCATCACCATCTGCCAACAAAACCTTTTGTGGCGCGCTTGATACGTACCAACCAAACTTTTTTAGATAATTGATATTCGATTCTTCTTCCTGCGCATCGTCTAGGGCTGCTTGATAGGCGTTAAGGTTGCAACAAGCGTCCATGAGTTCGGTAACATCAAAATACGCTTCGCCATCCAATTCATATTTGATGTAATGAATGATTGCAGGGCCGGTCCCCGAATTGCGAATATCGACTCTAATCGTTGCTTGAGTCGACTCTAAATCAAAGTTGCTATAGCTGAATTGTAGCCATGGCCAAGTTTCAGTTTTTAGCTGCTTTTCGGCTGCGGAAACTTGCTCCTGAGCAGCCTTTGCCTGCAGATAAGTGGCGTAAAACGATGCCGCTGAAATAAACATCGCACACAAAGCCAAAATGGTGTTCATTTTGGAGCGAGAGAGTTTAAAGGAGCCCCTTGAGTGTCTTGAGTTGTGTGGCTGTGGCCGAGCAGGCTTTGCTGCCTGCGTTTCGGCTACATTTTCAGAGGGTAAGTTATTATTGTTATGTTCTGACATATTTATCCAACTGACACTACGCCCTAAGGCGACAGAAATACGAGTAACGTATCGCCAATTTTCAGTCTATCTGTCGATAGCTGGTTCCATTGCTTTAGCTTAGCGACACTGACATTAAATTGCTTAGCTATGCGCCATAAACTATCGCCGTGTTTTATCTTATAGTCCAGTTGTTTGTCAGCCAAAATGGGCAAAATTAGCTTTATTCCTGCACGAATTCGGTCACTCTTTAATTGATTAAAGGCTTTTAACTCGGCGACGGTTAGCGAATAGCGTTTTGCAATGGTGCTAAGAGAGTCTCCACGTCGGATAGTATAATGTTGCCATGTATCTGCAGGCATTTTTGGTAAGTGTGTGAGCATGGTTTGCCACTCTGACACGCGCGCTGTGGGAATGACAATATGCTCAGGGCCGCCGAGTAATGCAGGAAAACGTGCATAGCCTGGATTTAATACCTCGACTTCTTTCCAGCCTTTGAGATCTGATAAAATGGCTTGTTGTTCGAGTTTAATAACGCTGATTAGCGAGCGATTAGGGATCTTAGGAAACTTCATCAAGTCATGCTTTAACAACTGTGATGCCGCAAGTAGCTTTGGTACGTAGTGGCTGGTTTGACGTGGTAGCTTCAAATGGAAAAAGTCAGTTGGTTTACCTGCTTTTTTATTTCGTTCAATGGCCGCAAGCACTCTACCTTCACCTGTGTTATAGGCGGCAATAGCATGATACCAATCGCCATCAAAACGTTTGTGGAGATATTGCAAAAAGTCCAATGCGACACGGGTCGAGTCTACGATATCTTGGCGGCCGTCATACCAAGCGTTGATCTTGGCACCATAATGTTTTGCAATCAGCGGTGTGAGTTGCCACAAACCCGAAGCATGCTTGTGAGAGTAGGCTTGGGTATTAAAGTCGCTTTCAATTAGCGGCATCAATGCAAGTTCTATTGGCATATCGCGCTTCTCGACTTCTTCTACTAAGTAATAAAGTAGCGGCGCTGCCCGTTCACTGATGGTATCCATATAATTGGGATGCCTGAGGTACCAATCAATCCGTTGTTTTACACGCTTATCGTCGGAATCAGCAAAGCTAAGTTGATCTTTAATACGGAGCCATAAATCATCAGTTGCGAGCGGGTCGTATGGCGTTTTAACCACCGTTTTAGCTTCGTCTTTAACAGTGTTTTTTGGCTTGTTATGAGTAGATTGCACAGCGTTATCTGGCGTTGGTTCATCCTGTTGAGGTTGCTGTATTTGGCTACAGCCATTTAGAAGCAGGATTGCTGTAAGTAATGGAGTGATGAGGTTTTTCATAGAGCCTTTTTTATTATCCTTTTATTATGCAGTCCATCTAGGGCATCTGAACCGCATAAGATTGTATATAAATTCGGTGCAAATGCAAAAATAGACACCTTACCTGTTGCGGCTGTGTAGTGTAGGGCGATGAAATGGATACAAAATGAACTTTAGCGTTACAGCATTTAGCATTGATTAATGGAATTAACGCAATAACATTCGGTTACTTGATAATTGAGTATTGCTCACTTACTCAAGGCGTAGTTGGTGCTTAAATTGTGTTTTATAGGTTCGCGAGAGCGTTAATACTTTCCCACTTTGCAATGCGATTTCACTGTCACCACTGACGAGCGGCGTAATACTCACTACTTTAGACACATTAATAGCAAAAGAGCGATGAATGCGCACAAAGCCGACAGGGTCTAAGCGCTGACATAACGCAGCAAGCGTTGAGCGTAGTGGATAAATGCGGCCATTTAAGTGCAGATTGACGTAATTTCCAGACGACTGTAACCACTCAACCTCTTCAACCTTAACGATAAATTCTTTACCAAGCTTACGTACCAATAAGTGATGAATAGGTTTGTGGTGTGTTTCATCTTCATCTCTTTCTTGTTTTATCGGAGATGCTTCACCAAGCATATGGGAGACACTAAATTGATAAGCTTTTATGAGTGCAATAAAGAACACTAAGCTCCATGCATCTTTTTGATATTCATAGATAAGTTCAAACCAAGAAAGGTGAAAGTTGTAATCTAGTTGCAAACTAAAATAAATCGTTTCACGTAATAACACCATGATACCAACATGGCCAAAACAAAATAACAGTGAGGCAATAAAAAAGCTAAAAGCGACGTTAAAAGGTTTATGCCACTGCCAAGGAAATGCGTTTAAATACCAAGATATGGCAGGAATTAAGGCTAAGCTGGCAGCTGCACTGGTATATTCCCACACAAAAGGCTCCCACAGCGCAAAATCGAGCTGCGCATCTCGTTTGGCATCCATGATCAGAGTAATGGCATTCAAGGTGTTATTAATCGCCAGAAAGAGGGCGAGTAATGCCATTGCCATCAAAGGGTGGTACTGCTGAATAAAGGTACGTGAAAACATCATGGTTTGAGTTTTTCTTTTACTCTAGCAACTGGATGCAAAGCGGTCACTTATTTTATCCCTCTATTCCACGGTTAATCCCTAGCTATTGTTATTTAAGCAAATTTCGTTTGTTTGTACGCTGTATTGGCGCACTGTGGGGGTAAGTTTACTTTCAAAAAGAAAATAACATGGATCATTTAAATCGGCGAGTAGAGCTAGACTGGCTGCGTGTTATTGCATTTACGATACTCATTTTTTATCACACCGCCATGTTATATGTACCTAACTGGGGTTTTCACTACAAGAGTGCCTATACTTCGGTTTGGCTAGAATATCTGATGTTACTTATCTCACCATGGCGAATGTTGCTTATCTGGTTTATCTCGGGTGTTGCGCTAAGATATATTTTTGATAAACAAGGTGCATGCACAGCAATGCTCTTTCGTACCCCTTTGTTATTACTCCCGCTATTATTTGGCATATGGCTTGTTGTGCCCGTGCAACTGTATGCAGAAATGCAGCAAAATGCTGGGTTAACGCTTGGGTATCTTGACTTTTACAAACAGTTTATAGATTTTAACAGCCCTTTATTCAGTCAGTATCAACGCGGTATTTGGCCCCATGTCGATGTCAATCATTTGTGGTATTTGCGAGAATTATGGCGTTTTACTTTGCTCCTTGCTGTGTTGCATATCGTCTTTAATTCTAAGCTTCAAGTAAGGATCCGGTATTTTATCACTTTGCGCGGGTCAACTTACGCGCTAAGCGTGCTGGCTTTTGCAATCTTACTCTGGGCTCAGTTAGCATTAGAGGGCGATAGCAAAAGAGAGCTTCACGGATTTGTTTTTCTGCTCGCAGGCTATCTGCTTGCTAAACATAATCAGTTTTGGGATTGGCTTGCTCGGCAAGGTAAAGTGCTGCTGTGGATTTGTGCAGTCAATACCATGATTATTTTGCTTTTATATCATTTTTACTGGTTGCAGCAAGACACGCTTACTACCTTCATTACTTGGTGTGGGAGTTTTGTGTTGGTGTTGCAACGCGTGTGCGCGGTGTTGTTGATATTGGTACTGGCGGCGCGTTATCTTAACCGTCCTCATCCGCTGCTTACGGGGCTCAATAAAGCGGTGTTTCCCATTTATCTCTGGCATCAAAGCGTGATTATTGCCTTGGCGCTCTGGCTGAGCCGTTATCAACTCGGTGGTGTGCCTGAGAGCCTGTTGGTGATCACAGGAACACTGCTATTTTCTGGATTGTTGTTTTGGCTGGTGCCAAAGCTGGGTTCCCTGGGGTTAATGGTGGGGTATCGCACTGCTTTGCTGACAAACAATAAAATTCTTTGGGGGTTGGGCAGTTTGTTATTGCTGCCACTGATCCTCCGGATTATTTAACCTGCTTAGTGCACCATTGTGCAATAAATGCTCTATTCTTATTGCTAGGGTCAGCAGGCCCCAGGGTCAGTATGCCTCCGGCGGAGGATACTTCACGGATAGCATCGCCACGGGCAAGGTGGTGAGCGCAAATAAGAAGAGGGAATCAACCAAATGAAACCAATTTCTTCACCTCTGGCGACAATTCAGCCTCATTACGACGTACTTGTTATTGGCAGTGGCTATGGCGGATCTATCGCTGCGTCACGTATGGCAAGAGCCGGAAAATCAGTCTGTCTACTAGAGCGAGGGCGCGAGTTTTTAACGGGAGAATTTCCGGATACCGAGTTGGAGGCCGCTGGTGAATTGCAGTTTAATAGCCAAACAGGGCACAAGGGCTCTCATTTGGGATTATTTGATATTCATATGCACCGTGAACAGAATGTCGTCGTCGGTTGTGGTTTAGGTGGTACCTCTCTTATCAATGCCAATGTTGCTTTGCCCCCAGTAGATGCAGTACTAAAAGACCCTGCATGGCCACACGCGATTAGAGATGATGAGGATGGTTTGTTGGAAGAGGGATTCTCGCGGGCTCGAGAGATGCTTAAACCTGCGTTATACCCTGAACATTCCCCAACTTTGAATAAACTGAAGGCTCACCAGCAGTCGGCAAATGCATTGGAAGCTCCCTTTAATAAAGTGCCAATCAATGTATGTTTTGCTACCCCTGAAGGTGGCATTAACCATGTGGGTGTTGAGCAGCAAGCATGTAATAACTGCGGAGACTGTGTGTCTGGTTGTAATTTCAATGCTAAAAACACCACTCGAATGAATTACTTACCCGATGCTTGGAACCATGGTGCAGAAATCTATTGTCAGGCCAGTGTGCGCTACCTTGAGAAAACCGACTCCGGTTGGCGGGTGTTTTACCAAGACATGGGGACCGGCGCAGAATGCTTTTCTGCTGCGCCGTTATTTGTTGAGGCGGATATTGTGATCTTGGCAGCAGGCACGCTGGGCAGTAATGAAATTTTATTGCGTAGTCAAAGTCGCGGTTTGGCTATCTCTTCGCAACTTGGTCAGCATTTTACCGGCAATGGCGATATGTTGGGCTTTGGCTATAACTGCGACAGTGAAATCGATGGCGTTGGGGTTGGTAATCTAGAGCCAGAAGAAAAAGCGCCTACAGGACCTTGTATCACCAGTGCAATAGATCTCCGTGAAGCGAGTGAACGCGCGCAGCAAATGATTATCGAAGAGGGAAGTTTACCCGGCGCAATGGCAGGAGTGTTACCTACGGCACTTGCAAGTGCTGCGGGCGTAGCTGGGCTCGATACGGATCATGGTTTTCATGATGCTTTGAAGGAGCAAGCTAGAGTATGGCAAAGCCAATGGCGAGGCGCTTATCATGGTGCGGTAAAGCATACTCAGACCTACCTAGTAATGAGTCATGATGATAGCCAAGGTGTCATAACTTTTGAGCAAGACAAGTTAAATATCAGTTGGCCAGAGTTAGGAACTCAGTCTAATTTTCATCATGCGAGCGAAAAGCTGCTCCAAGCGACAAAAGCGCTTGGTGGGACCTATGTTAAAAACCCGATTTGGTCACCGTGGTTGAATAATCGCTTGGTTACAGTTCATCCTTTAGGTGGCTGTCGACTTGCTGAGACAGGTTCTGAAGGGGTGGTGAATCATAAAGGGCAAGTGTTTATGGGTGAGGGTGATGCCTGCTACGACTCGCTCTATGTGTCAGATGGTGCCATCATCCCAACTTCGCTTGCTGTCAATCCGCTGCTTACGATAAGTGCATTGACGGAGCGCTGCTGTGCACTTATCGCCAAGGACCGTGATTGGCAAATTGACTATCAGCTGCCTTCAAGCCGTTCCCGTACCGCTGAGCCGACCACAACGGGATTGGCGTTTACAGAGCGAATGCAGGGCTATTTTAGTCGCGTGGTAGAGCCTGGCTCTACCTCTTTACAAACCTACTTAGCTGCCTATCAGCAGGGCCAAGAAACAAACCAAACGCTGTCGTTTGTGTTGACGGTCAGCTCGACGGATCTAGAGGTGATGTTGACCGACCCGCAACATAAAGCGCGTATTTCGGGTCGCGTTGAGTGTAATGTGCTTTCTGATAAACCACTGACCGTTCGTAATGGTGAGTTTCGTTTGTTTGAGCGTCAGGCCTTTCCACCAAATACCCGTAAGATGATCTATAAAATGAATTTAATGGCGGAGGATAGCAAACAGTACTTCTTTAATGCCTTTAAGTTAATCAAAGACGACCCTCACTCACTCGATCTTTGGGATGATACTACAACGTTATTTGTTGATATTCATGAAGGAGAAGATACTCAAGGGGCCGTATGTGGTCACGGTATTATGAAGATAGCGCCGATTGATTTTGTGACGCAGCTTGCCACTATTCGTGTAAGTCATGCAGAGAGTAAAGCGGCTCGCTTAAAAGCCATCGCGCGCTTTGGGCAGTTTTTTGCGGGCACACTATATCAAAGTTACGGCAGTATTTTTTACCAAGAAAAAATGCACAGTGGTGAATTGGTGCGCAAAAAGCGGCCGCTAAGGGCCCCAACACCTGAAGTATACTTGTTTGATACAGCTGATCATGTGCAGCTATCACTGACTCGTTATCGTGGCGGTGACAAGGGCCCAGTTATGTTAGTGCATGGGCTGGGAGTTGCTTCGAGTATCTTTTCCACCGACATGATAGATACCAACTTAGTAGAGTACCTAGTCGCTAACCAATATGACGTGTGGCTATTGGATTATCGAGTCAGTATTTTGTTGCCTGCCGCCGCAAAGCAATCGAATGGCGATCAGGTAGCGAAATACGATTACCCTGCCGCGGTGAACAAAATCCGTACCATTACGGGAGCGGATAGTATTCAGGCGGTGGTGCATTGCTATGGTGCTACGACCTTCTTTATGTCTATGCTTAGCGGCCTTACAGGAGTTCGCTGTGTCGTTGCATCACAAATTGCAGCGGATGTCGTGGTGCCGATGGCAACGAAAATGAAGACAGGTTTACATCTCCCTTCATTTTTAGAAAGGCTGGGGGTAGACTCGCTAACAGCGCGAGTACCACAGCAGAACAATGGGCTTGCCTCTTTGTATGATAAGGCGCTAGGCTTGTACGCGCTCGCTGAAGCACAAGGGCGATGCAATAATGATAGCTGCCATCGCGTGACTTTTATGTACGCCTCCTTATATCGTCATGATCAGTTAACCGATTTGCTGCATGAGCATATTGATGAACTATTTGCCGAAGCCAATATTCAAACCCTTGAGCACCTTGCTGCAATTTGTCGCGCAGGAAAACTGGTTGATGCAGATGGTAAGGACGTTTACATGCCACACATCAACCGATTAAACGTGCCGACGCTATTTATTAGCGGGGCAGATAACGAATGTTATTTACCTGAGAGCACGAAAAAAACCTATGAACGTCTTTGTCTTGCCTTTGGTGATGCTCAGTTTACGCGTAAGGTGATCCCCAATTACGCGCACATAGATTGTATCTTTGGGCGTCAGGCTGATGTAGATGTTTTTCCACATATTCTCAATCATTTAGAGCGATATTAGTAAGAACACTAAGGTCGGTAGGCGCGATTAGTGCCGGCCTACCAACTACCACTGAGCGTGAACGCAAACTCAGGTGGTACACGCTCGTAAATAGTTTCTACTGCGCTTATGGCGTTCGCCCGTGAGGCGTTGTAATACAAGCGTCGATATTCGTATCTAGACGTGAGTGGCGAAGCCTTTAGATTGAGCTTAACGCGTTGGCTCACTTGAAGCTGCGCTTGCAAAGTCAATTGCAAAGAACCTGATTCAATAAATTGCTCATCTGGGTAATATTCGCGATAACTATCCCCACTGGAAATCTCTGCGCTCCAAGAAAAGCGATTAAAGCTTTGTCGAAACTGCACGCTAGCCCTATGTGGAACAGTCCCGTTAATCGCACGTTTTCCTGTGAGCGCGTCACGGTATGATGCGTCTCGATAACTATAATCAAGATTGAGCTGACTGTTGTTGATCCAGCTTGATAAGTCGAGATTAACCGCACCATCTAGCCCCCAAAGCGCGGCATCCCCGGCATTTTCAACTATGCTTTCACCTCGATTATCTTGCTGATATTCATGCACATCTTTTTGCCACTGATAAAAAGGTTTAACGTTAAAACGCCATCTTTCACCTTCTTCAATATCAATTTGCAGCGCAAGTTCAGTGTACTGCATTGGCTTTATTTCAAGGTTGCCAAACTGTAAGCGGTCAAATCCTGCGTTGAGCTCTGGTAAAAAAAGTGAAAAATCGAGCTGTTCCACTTCATGCTTTAAGGTGGTTGTAAACTGAGTGCTTTTTGTCGCGTCATAATTTAATCGCACCAACGGCTTGGCGATGAGATGCTGAATATCTTCACTCTTATTACTATTGGTCGAAAGTGTTGCCTGCTCGGCTGCCAGTTTGCTGTGTAACCGCCATTTGGGTGAAAGCGACCAAGTAAAAGCAGCAAAGGGCTCAAAACTTAGCTCTTTTATCGTGCTGTGTAACTGCTCCTCGGGCAATAGTGTGTTGGCATTTACGCGATTGATACTGGCCTCAAGACCGTACTCCGAGACCGCGTCGTTTACCATCAGGCGAATTACTCGCTCGTCAGTACGCTTATACTGTGTAAAGCTCGGTGTTGAAAGTTGCGCAGAGAGACCATCAAGCATGTGCAACTCATTCTTTTGTTTTGAGTAGTAGCCTGTAAGCTGTGTGCTCCAGCGCTGACCTTGCCACTGCCTATCGATAGACATTTCGCTAGTGTTTGTTTTATCGCGCTCTTGCGAAAACGCAGATTCAACATCGCTGGGTGAAGTTGGCGTGCGGTACAGCCATTCGTATTGCGATTGCAAGTTGTCTTTTACAGCCTGAACATTGAGCGTTAGGGCACCATCCTGAAAGGTTTTATGGCTGGTAAGTGAGAGCGTTATTCGCTCACTTTGCTCTTTAAATGTTTCTTCGCTCTTTTCCTCGGGTGTGTTATCAGACGCGAACAGCTGACCTTGGCTGGTGCTTTTAAACGGCTGATTCTGAACTTGAAGATGACCGCTGTGTGTCCATTGCCCTTTAGGTAATACAAATCCCGCCAATGCTGTTATGCCAGTGGAGGTACTGGCATTTATTGCACGACCTAGTTGCCAATTATAGGCATTGTTTTTTTCATTACGAATGATGTTAACAACTTGATTATATTGCTTAAGTGAAGGGAATGGGTGGTGACTGAGGTACACTTCTAGCGCAACGATTTGGTCAACGGGAAGTTGTTTTAAATACTCCGAGACCGATCCAGACTTTACGCGGATCTCCATGCCATTTAATAAAATATTGGCAGAACTGCCTCCGAGGCCGCGTTCACCAATTTGTTCAATGAGTGTGAATGACGGTAAGCGCTCGATGGTAGCAAGTGCATCTTGTGCTGCAAACTGTTGCAGTGAACTTCCAGCATAAACACTCGGTTTAGCGTTATCCATATTGGCGTAAACGCTGCTACTTATGACGCTCATTAAAGCGTAATAGGCCGTCTTGGAGGGATGAAATCGTGTCATTGTTCCTCTTTGAATAAAAAGCTCTCGATTGCGCTATTAAAAATAAAAAATCAGATAAAACAAATTATTAGGTACATAAGGTGGTTCTATGGGACGGATCGACGGGAAACCGAGAGCGGGTTCACGTCGTCCGCTGATGTTATGCAGCCTGAGAAAGTGTATCGAAGCGTGACTTTAGTGCTTTCTTGTAACCTTTACTCAAGCTAATTTGCGCGCCCGTTGATAACTTGATGATGGCATTGCCTGAAGCTTTGGTGATGATACGTTCAACATAGGCCAGGTTAACCAAATAAGAGCGGTGGGTGCGCACAAACATATCGGTTGGCAGCATTGCTTCAAACTGAGATAGGGTCGCTCGTTTGAGATATTGATGTGACTCGGTGTGAATTTCAACATAGTTTTTAGCAGCCACTATGTGCACGATGTCTTTGATCTGTAAAAATGATTTATCGCCGCCTAAATCCACAAGCAAACGTTGATTTATCGCGGTGCTATTGTCTTCTTCATTGTTTTTAATACGGATAAACTTGTGCCAAATCATAAAACATACGTAGATCACCAGCGGATGTAATGGCGCAAAATAATACAAGGTATAGGGAATATCATCGCGATAAACGAGGTAGTCGAATCCGGCTTGTATAGACATGCTCACCACGAATAAAGCTGAGCAGCAAACGAAGTAATTGCGCCAGCACACCTTATTCTGTTGGCTGAGATTATTTAGCCACAAGAAGAGTATTGGTGTGTAAATATACCAGAGTCCCCACTCCTGCAAAGCCCACCAGGTAGGATTATTCAGCCGCTCACTTTCTACCTCAACCCAATCGTGCAGCAAGTCGATTGCGGTTAAAAATATGATGACGGCAGTCCAGCCAACTCCAGTAATAGTAAGAATAGGTTTGTATACGGTGTGCACGAACTTTTCCCTAAATTAGATACTTCTAGTTTACCTACTTTTTATAAGTTCACAAATCCTCAAGGCTAGACCCGGCCTTTAGTCTTATTTGCTCTGAACTAAAGATAAGCCCTTAAGCAAAGCTCAAGTTAGTTAACCAAACACGCATCTAAAGCAGGCGCCTTGCTCGCGCCTAAGATAAATTAAGTCGCCACCATGATTAATCATAATTTGTCTTGAGAGGCTTAAGCCGATCCCCGAGCCTTGTTGTTTAGTGGTAAAAAACGGCACGAAAATCATGTCGACTACATGTTCGGCAATGCCAGGGCCATTGTCGCTTATTTCTATATAGTGCTGGCCTGCATTATTGGCTCCTGTTTTCAACACCACTTGGCGCGCGTTTCGCAGGTCTTCGGCATTGCGCTGCTGCACCGCTTCAATGGCATTCTTGGTTAAGTTAATAAGCACTTGCTCAATCTGAGCCGTGTCTAACATCACCAGTTGGGAGTGGCTAATATCAAGCTGTAAGTCTATGTTCGCTTGATGACAGCTTTGTTGATGTAACTGATAGATGCCCTCTACCAGCGGCGCAAGCTGAGCAGGTTGCAGCGCTGGACTTGGTAAATTACTCACCGTTCTAAAACGGGCGATAAAAGCGCCCAGATACTCAGTGCGTTTTGCCAGTGTTTGCAGTGCTAAGGCGAGGTCTTGTTTATCTTCTTCATCGTCAAAACTCAATGTGTCGGGCAAGAGTCCCTCACAGGTTTGTGCAATGGATGACAGAGGGGTGATAGAGTTAGCCACCTCGTGCGTAAGCACTTTGGTGAGGCGTTTATAGGCTTGCTGCTCTTTGTTTTGTAATGCATCACGAATGGATTGTAAGGTGACAATTTTACGAATTTGCCCTTGGATCTGCGCTGACGTTATTTGTATAGACAAGTTATCTTGTTGCTCACCATATTGCCAATTTGCTATCGTTTTCAAGCTGTTATCGCATTCATTAACCAGTGGTGCGATATCTTCTAAATCTTCGCTGTGATTAATGGGTTTACCGAGTAGACGGGTTACCGCTGGGTTTGATTCAATAACCTTCCCTTCGCTGTCGAACACCAAAACAGCCAAGTCGATATGCACTAACAAGGTTTGTAAAAAGTGAGCCTGCTGCTCTGCGCTCAATCGCGCGCTTTGGATCCGCGTTTTGATCTCTTCTAAGTGCTGCCGCATGGGATGATGTTGGCTTAATCCCAAGGAGCTATCGCCATTGGCTAAAGATTTAAGTACAAAACCCATGTGCTTGTTTTGCTTGTTAAATTGAAAGTATAAGGTTGAAATAAACGCGATGGTAATAAGGGTGATCAACAGCCAAGTTGCCGAAAAGCCACCTTGTATATACAAATATAGCGAGAGCCCATTGGAAATTACTAAGCCAATAATAGTAAAGAAAAAAACAAGGGTGGGATGGTGAGCAACGCGTGTCATTTCTTTTCTTCCTACAAATCGTACTTTTCTAAGCGACGATACATCGCCCCTCGGGTTAATCCGAGCGCTTTGGCAGCGTTTGAGACATTGCCTTGATAATACTTGAGCGCTGCACGCACCGTACGTTGTTCAATCTCTTCAAGGTTGAAAGTGCCTTCAAAAGTGAGTGTATTGGTGTCCGAGGTATCCTCCTTACCGGCTTGCGCCGCCGTGGGATTAGTGCCAATCACAGTACTGATATCCAAAAACTCGGTTTCACTTAAGATCACCGCGCGCTCGATAGCATGTGCGAGCTCTCTGACATTACCCGGCCACGGGTAGGTTTGTAGACATTGCATGTCGCTGCTATTTACCTCAAGCTGCCTTTTATACTTGTGGCAAAAGTGTTCTAGGTAGTAGTTTACGAGCAGTGGAATATCATCGGCACGCTCGCGAAGCGGTGGCAGACGGATCTCTATGGTATTGATCCGATATAATAAATCTTGCCTAAAACGGCCTTCATCAACCGCTTGTTGAAGATTGTCGTTGGTGGCACAGATAAGCCGTATGTCCACTGAAATTGGCTTGTTGCCGCCCACTGGAGTGACTTGTCGATTTTGTAGCGCTGCAAGTAGCGTTGTTTGTTGACTCATTGGCAGGTTGCCCAATTCGTCCAAAAACAAGCTCCCCTCGTGTGCGAGTTCAAAGCGACCGACCTTATCGCTTTTTGCATCGGTAAACGCCCCTTTTTTATGACCAAACAATTCGCTTTCAAACAAACTTTCGGAAATTGCGCCCATGTCTAGGCTGATAAAGGTATTGTCGCGGCGCATACTCGCCTGATGAATGGCGTGGGCGGCGAGCTCTTTGCCCGTGCCACTTTCGCCGGTGATCAAAATATTGGCATCGGTGAGCGCTGCGCGTTCTATGGTACTAAATACCTTTTGCATGGCTGGGCTTTGACCTAAAAAAGCAAATTGATGGCTACTACTAGATTGATTGAGTGCCTGATTTAGCCCTTGCGTCTGACGAGTGAGCTTACCAACCTGCTGTTTGTCTTTGGCATGAGCAAATGCGGCAGCAACCGCACCGAGTAGTTGGTCATTTTGCCAAGGCTTAGCGATAAAGTCGGCTGCTCCTGCTTTTATCGCGTCAACGGCAAGCTGAATGTCACCATAGGCAGTCATTAACAACACCACGATGCTTGGGTCTTGTTCGACAATTTTCTTTAACCAATAAAAGCCTTCTTTGCCACTAATGGCATCTTGACTAAAGTTCATATCAAGCAAGATCACATCTATTTGCTGTGATGCAATCTGCGCTTCTATATCAAAGGGGTTATCTGTGGTGATGATGGTTTGGTAATGCTTTTTTAGCAAAAGCTTTGCTGCAATTAATATATCGGTGTTGTCATCGACAATTAATATGGTGCCTTCCTGCTTCATATCCTGATCGCTTTATTTTTCTTTTAGCGTACCGCAATCGTTTAGATCTCGTCTACGAAAAGTGTTCATTTATGGACACTTTGTGATTTTTGATGTGTTCTATTTCCGGACATTTATTATTTTTAGAATATAAGGATAAATATATAACTTGTTGTACTTGTTAATAAAATCAAGCTTGGCATGGTGTTTGATATTAGTCATACATATTCGATAAAACGATTTAACCGACTAAGAACAAGAGGCGTGATTATGGATAAGAAAATAGAGCGTTCAGGATTGCAAAAACATCTTAAAAAAGCGGTGGCAGGTGGTGTACTTCTGAGCATTGCAGCAGCGGCACTGGCATTCAATAACACTGCCTCTTCAGGTCGGAGTCAAAATCTCGCGCTGAGTAGCCTCACGGTGAGCACCGTAAGCAAAGGGGCGTTTGTAGATGCCTTGAGCTTGCGTGGTCAAGTCGTACCAAAAACCACGATTTACTTAGATACCATTGCGGGTGGTCAAGTGGAAGAGCGCTTGGTGGAGCAGGGTGAGTATGTTGAGGCAGGTCAGCCATTAGTGAGATTGAGCAATACCAGTTTACAGCTAGACGTGATGAGTCGCGAAGCGCAAGTAACAGAGCAGCTTAATTTCCTGAGAAACACCCAAATGACGATGGAAACTAGTCGCCTTAATTTACGCCGTGACTTGCTGGAAATTGATTTACAAATTAGCCATTTGGAACGTCGTTATAAGCAATCCAAGCCACTTGTTGAAAAAGGCGTGCTGGCAACCGACAGATTGTCTGAAATTGAGGACGATTTACAATATTACAAGGCCCGAAAGGAGCTGACGTTAGAGCGCCAAACGCAGGAAAATTCAATTCGTAAAGTACAAGTCGAACAGCTAGAAGACAGTGCTAAGATGTTACAGAAGAACTTGCAATTTGCCCGTAAAAATCTCGAAAACCTACTGATCAAAGCGCCGGTATCGGGTTACTTGAGTGAGCTGGATGTTGAAATCGGTGAGTCAAAGAGTAAAGAGGCACGGTTAGGCCAAATTGACATTCCGAATGAATACAAGTTGGTTGTCCGCCTTGATGAGTTTTATTTAAATCAAGTACAACCGGATATGGCAGTGAATGTGATGTTAGACAGTGGCTTAGTCAGTGCCAAGGTGAGCAAAATTGATAGCCGTGTAACGCAATCACAATTTCAGGTAGAAGTGGCATTACCAAGCGGCCAAAGCGACATTAAACGCGGCCAAAGCATAGATGTAGAACTGATGCTTGGCGGTAACAAAGAAAATGCCTTATTGCTAAAACGCGGTGCCTTTTTTACAAGCTCTGGCGGTAATTGGGTATACGTGTTGGCAAGTGATGGCAAAACCGCCGAGCGTCGTGACATTCGCTTAGGTAAAAAGAATCAAGATTATTACGAAGTGTTAGATGGCTTATCACAAGGTGAGCAAGTGATCACCTCAAGCTATAGCAACTTCGACAAAGCGCAACAACTCAATTTCTAAGGATATAACAATGATAAAACTAACTAACCTAAACCGTGTATTTTGTACTCAAGACGTTGAAACGACTGCGCTAAACGATATTAACCTCACCGTCAATGAAGGTGAGTTTGTCGCCATCATGGGCCCGTCCGGGTGTGGTAAGTCCACTTTATTGTCCATCCTTGGGATGTTGGATTCACCGTCATCTGGGCAGTTTGAGTTTGCGGGCACTGACATTGCGGGCTATAGCGAAAAGCAGCTCTCACAGCTACGTAAAGCGTCTATTGGTTTTGTATTTCAAAGCTTTAACCTGATTGATGAGCTGACGGTGTTTGAAAATGTCGAGCTACCACTGCAATACCAAAATATCTCAAAAAGTGAACGTAAGCAGCGTGTAGAGCAGATTTTAAAACGCGTTGCCATCGACCACCGTGCCGATCACCTACCGCAGCAACTTTCTGGTGGTCAGCAGCAGCGTGTGGCGGTTGCAAGAGCGCTGGTTATTAACCCTAAACTTATCTTGGCGGATGAGCCAACGGGTAACTTAGACTCAAAAAATGGCGCAGAAGTCATGGCGATGTTACGCGAGCTAAATCGCGAAGGCACAACTGTGATCATGGTAACGCACTCAGAAAAAGAGGGGTCATACGCGGATAGACTTGTACGCCTTCTCGATGGCCAAGTGATGTTAGATAAAGCCAACACGGTGGTGCAACCACAAAAATCAGAGGTGGCATAACGATGATAGTGAATTATCTAATAACGGCATTGCGTGCTTTTAAGCAGCAAAAACAGCATTTTATTTTAAATGTACTTGGGCTTAGTGTGGGCTTAGCCGCGGCAATTTTGGTTGCACTGTTTGCAAAAAATGAACTGTCTTACGATAACCAACAGCCTCATGCTGAGCGTATTTATCGAATTGCACAAGACTATTCGCAATTAGGGCTTGGGGTCGTTCCTGTTTTTAATTACATCAATGGCACACGAGCACTTGAATATAGTCAGGTTGAAGAGGCTTTTGCGCTGACGATGGTGGAGTTCACTCGCGAAGCTGAAGTAGATGTGACAGTAAAAAATCAAGGGTTTAAACTGAATGATCTTTATGGCGCAACTGCAAATATCGAGAACTTCATCGATATGGAAACGGTGGCAGGTAGCCTAAGTCGCGCCATGAGTGTACCGAATAGCATTGCATTGAGCAGTTCAGAAGCTCAGCGTATTTTTGGTCGCACAAACGTGGTTGGCGAGACTCTGCAGCATAAAAACGGCCAATATACGGTAGGTGCAGTATTTACAGATTTACCTGAAAACACGCATTTTGGCTTTAAAAACCTAGTGTCGGTAGAGCATGATCCTGTCAATACGGATATAACTTCTAGCTATGTTTATTTACGATTGGCACCGCAAACAGACGTTACTGCCTTGGAAAAAACACTGACGGAGAAATATTATTTCGGTGACTTTAAGGGTCGTTTATCACTGCAATTGCACCCCTTAACGGACCTTCACTTTACTGCAAAGTCGCCGTTTGAAATGAAAGTGGGTGGTGCGAAACAAGTGGTGATGATCTGTGTTGGTTTAAGCGTGCTGCTGATCCTTATCGCTGGCTTTAACTTTATTAATATGACGGTTGCACAGTCGACCAAACGTGCAAAAGAAGTGGGTGTACGCAAGGCTCTTGGTGCCAGCAAGTCGCAATTAGTTGCACAGTTTTTATCTGAGTCTGTACTCGTGTCATTGCTTGCAATGACAATAGCCTGTGTTTTGGTCGAGCTACTATTGCCAAGTTTCAACAATCTAGTTGGCCGTGAATTAAGTATTGATTATGCATCTATGTTTAGTGTCGTAGTGGTCGCGGTTGCCGTCACTGTGGGTTTGTTGGCGGGTCTCTATCCTGCATTTTTTATCTCATCTTTTAGTGCTAAACGCGTATTAAGCGGAGATTTACAGCGTGGGAGTACCGCGATTTGGGTGCGCAAAAGTCTTTTAACTGTACAAGCAGCACTTGCGGTTGGGTTAATTATTGCTTCGGTAACGCTACAGTACCAGTTGGCACATTTGCAAAACTTACCGCTTGGTTACGAAACCGCACAACGTTTGGTGGTCTCAGAAGTGCCCGTTAAAGCGGCTTTTACAAAAGCGCCAACATCATTAGTTAAACAGTTTGCGGCGATTGAGGGCGTTGAGCATATCAGTGTAATAGATACGCAGCTGACTCGCTCGATTAATAACACCCTAGTACCAACTTGGCCCAATGGTGAACAGTCACAATCCTTAACGCCAGTTATTGGCACAAGCTACGAGGTAGTCAAAGGGTTGGGGTTAACGCTACTTGCAGGTCGAGACTTTAGCCGAGAGTTTGCCGGTGATTGGTCAAATCGAGTTAACGGCGTAACCACAATAGGCACAATTATTACCGAGTCAGTCGCTAAGCAAGCTGGCTACAGCAATGTGGCTGACATTATTGGCAAAACTATCAAAGATACTGGCCGCAACGTAGAGATGCGAGTAGTTGGCGTCGTCGCAGACGTCAAAGTGGGGAATGCACAAGAAGCGAGTTCTAATATTATGTTTTTATTAGGGTTTACTTATTTTAATCCAACATCTGAAGTGATCTTAACGATTAACCCGCAGTATTTAGCACAGATTAGACAAGACTTGATTAGTGTGTTGGCAAAAACCGCAAACGTGTATGAACCAGAGATACACCTACTTTCAGACAGTTATAAGGCGGTACTTAGTAGTGATGAGCGTATCTCTAAGGTGGTCCTTATCTTCACTGCGCTAGCTGTATTCTTAACCTGTTTGGGCACTTTTGGACTGGCATCTTTTGCAACGGTTCGCCGCCAAAAAGAAGTGGCTGTGCGCAAAGTCTTGGGGGCATCACGGCTAAGCATTGTGAATATCTTAGCAAAAGAGTTCCTGACTTTGGTGGGAGTCAGTATCGCCATTGCTTATCCGGTAACTTATTGGCTCGTTGGTGATTGGCTTGCAAACTTTAATGACCGCATTGAGCAAGCAGTGTGGGTTTATGGCGCAGCAGCCTTGGTGGTTGCTGGTATCACCTGGTTGACTGTGGCTACCCTCGCCTTTAAAGCCGCGAGTACACGTCCGTCGCTGATCTTGCGATATGAGTAAATTAAATTGGTAATCACTCAAGAAATTGCGGCCTAATTTAGGCCGCTTTTATCATTTATTTCTTGGTGTGTTCATCGCTAATATCGGCACGACCATTTCTGCTTTTGAATGGTGTGAATATGCTCCACAAGCAGTCATTTTTAAAAGTGAGTCACAATCGCGAGTTGAAAATCAAGTGACTTTGTACTGGATATCTTTATAAAAAAATAACTAAAAAGGATCTTCTATGCTCACTTCATATTTGAGTACGGCAATTCGGGTAAGTAAAAAGCAAAAGCTACACACACTGCTCAATGTCATCGGTTTCAGCATTGGAATTGCTGCTGCAATTATCGTGGCTTTATTTGCCCAAAGTCAGTTGATTGTTGATAAACATCAGCCTGATGCAAATCATGTTTATCGAGTACATTTAGATTTGCGTTCTGTCGGTGTGGGCGTGCGCGGTGCGATTGACCCTAGAATGCCGCTGCTGATGCAAAAGCACAGTCAAATAAAGGAACTGTTGATTATTAGTCGGATTGAATCGTTACAATATAGTGGCGAACCAATGGCGGATATCGTGAAGGTTAAAGAACAGCGCTTTAAGCTCAAAAAGGCATATGTTGCGACGCCAAATTTGGCTGAGTTTGTGAATATCTCAGTATTACATGGAGACTTAACTCAGGCTCTTTCTCAGCCCAATCTTATCGCCCTTAGCCAGACAGAATCAAAGCGCTTGTTTGGCGACACAGATGTTATCGGCAGGCAACTTGCTTACGATGGGGGAAGCTATGAAGTGGCTGCTGTTTTTGCGGATTTGGAAGCAAATACACACTTTGATTTTGATGTGCTGATGTACTTACCCAAATTGCAGCGCGGTCCTTTTAGTAGTCATGTGTATTTGAAGTTGCAGCCAGAATCTGATCCCGACGCGTTAGCGCAAGAGATGACGCGCGAGATGCAAAAAAGAGCTAAAAACCCGAACTTCAAAGACATCCAGTTTCAGTTTATTCCATTGACCCAGTTGCATTTTCACACCAATGGCACCGTAGAGATGAAGCAAGGCGGGTCTTATTTGGCACTGCAAGTGAGCGTTGTGCTGAGTACTTTACTTGTGATCATAGCCAGCGCTAATTTTATTAACTTCAATGTTGCCAGTGCTGCAAAGCGCGCTAAAGAAGTCGGCATACGTAAAGCGCTAGGAGCTAGTAAGTCGCAACTCGTCACACAATTCCTGTCAGAATCTTTACTGATTGTACTGTTTTCAGGGTTTTTAGGGGTTGTAATCGTTGAGTTGGCATTGCCGCACTTTAATCAGCTAATCGCGCAGCCCCTGACATTGGTATACAACTCTCTATTTATGCTCGGTCTTGTAATTACATTGACAGTGGTTGGTTTATTTTCTGGGCTATATCCAGCTTTATTTATCTCGTCATTTGGCGCGAAAAAAGTGTTAAGTGGCGATTTTAGTCGAGGGCGTTCATCAGCAAGGATCCGCAAAATAACCTTATGCTTACAAGGTGCGATTGGCGTAGGGCTGATAGCAGCGATCGGCATGCTCTATCAACAAATGATGCTGGTAAAACAGCTGGATGTAGGTTACGAAAAAGCACAGCGAATTATCATTCGAGAATTGCCCTCAGAGCTGATTTATCAGCAACAAGGAAACGCATTGCTTGATGAGTTAGGCCAGATCTCAGGTGTGGCTGGTTGGACATTGAGCGATACCAATTATGCAACTGCCATTAACGGTGGGATGCATTACACTTGGCCAAATGGCGAAACCTATGATGGCATGTTAGCAGTAATCAATACGGGTTATGACGTGATTGATGTACTCGGGTTAAAGTTGATTACTGGACGAGGCTTTAGTCGCGATTACACTGGAGATTGGTATCGTGAACAGCAAAATGGAGAAGCGCATGTCGCTATCCTGATAACCAAAAAAATGGCTCATTTAGCGGGATATGAGAAGCTTGATGAGGTAATCGGCGTTACTGTTACCGTACCAAGGCGAAAGTTGACAGCAAAGGTCGTGGGCGTAGTTGAGGATATCAGAATTGGTTCCGTGAATAATGCAGTACAACCTACTTCATTGATGCTTGGTCATGCTGATGGTGAAACTGCAAATGTGGTATTAAAGATCGATGAAGGCGTTGATCCAGATAACGTGATCACTGAAATTGAACAAGTCCTTGCAGCACATCTCAATCGTCGTGATATAGAAGTGCAATCTCTCAATGATGAGTTCTTGGCGGCCCACAAGAATGAGCTCTATACACTTACCATGCTATCTATCTTTAGTCCTTTAGCTATATTTCTTACCTTACTCGGAACATTTGGGTTAGCGTCATTTACTACCTTGCGTAAAGAAAAGGAATTAGCTATCCGCAAAGTGTTAGGCGCTACACGTATTGGGTTAATTAGCTTGGTTGCTAAAGAGTATTTGTGGTTATCTGCATTGAGTATGGTACTTGCAGTCCCGCTGACGTATTGGCTAGTTGGTGAGTGGCTTAATCGCTTTAATGAGCGGATAAATCAATCTATATGGATTTATGGAGTCGCAGGCCTACTTGTGATCTTGCTTACTTGGCTTACCGTTGTGCTCGTTACCTACAAGGTTGCAAGCCGGCGCCCCTCATCAGCGCTGCGCTACGAGTAGTTGATAGCAATTTGACTTAATACTTAAAATAGGCCACTTAGTAAAGCAAATTGGTATGGCTCGCTGTCAATTTAGTGTCAAAAACCATAGTTACACTGGGGTTAATTCATGCTTGAATAACAAGGTGTGGCTATGGCTAAGGTTAAGACAACCTCTCGTCTTCGTGGAAGATCAGCTAATTCACTTTGGATTGGTGTTTATAACAGTATCCTGTTGTTGTGTTTACCTTTGATTGCGCTGATCTTATTAAAAAAATGGCTACGTAAACCGGGTTATAAAAAGCACTTTTTACAGCGCTTAGGTGTCTACGATTGTAAGCGTTTACCCGCCTGTATTCATTTACATGGTGTCTCCGTCGGTGAATGCGCCGCCATTGCTAAACTTATTCCTGAGCTGCGTAAACAGCATCCTCATTTACCCATTGTTTTTACTTGTACCACGGTTGCGGGTTCCAACTATATTGAGCGCAACTGGGGGGAGCAAGTCATTCACACCTATTTGCCACTGGACTTTCAATTGATGGTTGGTGCGTTCTTGGCGCATTTTAATCCGGTATTGACCATGTCAGTTGAGATGGAGTGGTGGCCGAACCTTATTCGCCAGTCGCGCAACCAAGGCAGTCGAGTGATGCTGGTAAATGCTCGCATGACCGACAGATCAAAAAATCGTTATGCCAACATGTTAGGTCTTTTTACCTTTATGGTGTCCAAGGTGCATAAAATCCTGCCGCAAAGTGAGCTAAGCTATCAAGCTTTTCGCGAGTTGGGTGTACCACCAGAAAAACTGATGCTGTGCGGTAATATCAAGTACGATTGGCCAGAGCTTAAACACGCCGACCCAACGCAAAAGCCCTCTCAACTGACATGGATTGCGGGGAGCACGCATGACACCGAAGAAATAGCGGTGGTCGCAGCGCACAAACAGTTGTTACAGCAAAATCCAGCAGCTCAACTAATTATCGCACCGCGTCATCCTGAAAGATTTGATGACGTATGGCGGCTGCTGCAAGCAAGCGGGCTGAGCTGTCAGCGTTACTCGCACGCGCCAACACTAACGGCAAATACTCAAGTGTATCTGCTCGATACGATGGGTAAACTATTTGCGTTTTATCGTGATGCCCACGTTGCCTTTATTGGTGGCTCGCTAGTTAAGCTCGGTGGTCATAATCCTGCCGAAGCCATTGTCCAAGGGGCTGCTGTCGTAATGGGTAGTAGTCGACGAAATTGTGAAGATATATGTGCGCCGCTGAGTCAAGTTGGTGCACTTGTTGAGGGCAACGAACCACAGCAAATAGCCAGAGAAGTCATCGGCTTTTGGCAAAATAATGCGACAACAGCACAACAAATACAGGCTGGGCAAGCTGTTATCGCAAAGCATAATGGCGCACTACACAAAACCACATTGCAAGTTTTATATCAGTTAAAGCAGGCGCAGCGGCCAGTTCATAGTACCCGATTACATCCAATGGTGATCAGATAACCATGCAATACAACAATATCCTTATTGTCCGACTCAGTGCCATTGGTGACATCGTGATGGCGTCAGGTCTTATTTCTGCACTAAAGGCACGTTACCCAGAAGCAAAACTGAGCTGGTTAGCAGAGCCTGCTGGCGCGACCTTGCTACAACAAAATCCATTGCTAGATGAGGTGATCCTGTGGCCTCGTAATGAATGGCAAAAAGTGCGAAAAGCACAAGGGATCATAGCGCTACTGAAGCAAGTTAATAGCTTTAAACAGCAGTTGGCTAGCCGACAATTCGACTTAGTACTCGACGCTCAAGGACTCCTTAAAAGTGGCCTGCTAGCTTGGCTTAGCGGCGCTCAATATAAGGTTGGGATCAATAGTCGCGAAGGCAGTCAGTGGCTTATGAATAAGGTAGTGACCTCGCCTTGGTCTGCTGATATCAGCTCGGAATACAGAGCTGCAGCGAAATTTTTTGGTGCGCCAGAAGCGGCGTTTCAATATTCGCTCATTGCCTCGAACGAGACACAACAACATACAGAAGCACTGCTATTGGAGCATACTCAAGGCCAACCTTATGTGGTGTTTTGCCCGTTTACAACGAGAGCACAGAAACATTGGGTAGATGGGCATTGGCATGAGTTGTATAAACAAGTAAATCAGTCTATTTGTGCGCATATTATTATTTTGGGTGGACCAAGTGATATCGCTCATAGCGAACGTTTAGAAAAACAGATGCCGGGGATCATTAATCTAACCGGGAAAACGACATTGCTGGAGTGCAGCGAGATCATTCGGGGGGCAAAAGGCGTGATTGGCGTTGATACTGGACTGACTCACATGGCGATGGCGCATCATACCCCAGTTATTGCATTGTTTGGTTCAACCTTACCGTATGAAAACACCTTCAATCCAAATGGTCGCGTGTTGAGCGATAAACTTGCTTGCTCACCATGCAAACGTCGGCCAACCTGTGAGGCTCGTTTTGATTGTATGGTAGGTCTTACGCCACAAAGAGTGTCGAGCGCACTGGGAGAAGTGCTATGAAAGTTCTGCATATTGAAGCAGGTCGTCACTTATATGGCGGCGCACAACAAGTGGTATATTTAACTCAAGCGTTACAGCAAAAGGGCATTGAGAACGTGCTGGTTTGCCCGCCTAATAGTGAAATGATTGCAGCAGTTGATAAGCAAGTTGTTGTGGAGCCCGTGAAAATGGCAGGCGATCTCGATGTCATGCAATGTTTGCGTTTACGAAGGGCTATTGCCCATCATCGGCCTGATTGTGTTCATATTCACAGCCGTCGAGGGGTTGATACTTGGGGATTACTTGCCGCGAAGTCGCTTAATGTTCCTGTTATTTTATCGAGACGAGTCGACAACACCGAGCCACGCTGGTGGTCAAAATTAAAATACCCAGCCTACGATAAAGTTATCGCTATCTCAGAGGGGATCCGCCAAGTATTACTCTCGCAAGGTGTTGCCTCTGAGCAAGTAAAGTTAGTCCACAGTGCAGTCGATACCCAGCGCTTTGCACCAAATAGTGCGGAGCGGCAATGGCTGCTTGATGAGTTTGAGCTGCCACAAAATGCCTTGGTTGTGGCTAATTTTGCGCAGCTGATAGAGCGCAAAGGGCAAGATGTGATCATGCGTGCAGCCAAAAAACTCATTGTTGAGCATCCTAATTTGCGCGTATTACTGTTTGGCCGAGGGCCAAAGCAGCAGCATTATCAGGCACGTATAGACGAGCTGGGGTTGCAAAAAATTGTCCAGCTGGTGGGATTTCGACAAGACGTAGCGCGTATTTTACCGGCGGTTGATATTGTTGCACATCCAGCATCGATGGAAGGGCTAGGCGTAGCGTTATTACAAAGTAGCGCATCTGGCGTGCCTGTTGTGGGCTTTGCTGCTGGCGGCATTCCCGAAGCGGTTGCGCACAATGAAACCGGATTACTCGCTCCGGTTGGTAATCAAGTTCAGTTTACCCAAGATCTTAATCGCTTATTGCAGGACTCGGTTTTACGAGAGCAAATGGGCCGTGAAGGTCGCGCTAAAATGTGCAGTGAATTTGCCATTGAGGTGATGGCGGAAGGCAACTTGTCGGTGTATCGAAGCGTGTTAACTGAGTTGGGAAGAGCGCCTTTAACCAGCCAATCACAGAAAGTGTGAGTTCCAATAAGGATAATCACCAATGCGGTTTACTAGCTTGGTTCTTAGTGGGTTTGCAGCAATATACCGGGCAGTGGTATGCCTATCTTCTGTGGTTCTGAGCTGATGATCGTAATACGCGCTTTGCCAAATTCTGTGCTTTAAATCCAATTGTTTATTTCAGGTAAGCTGTTTTGCCTTTTAATTCTCCAACAATCTTACCAAGTTGTGTATTGCCAAGTGTTAGTAAGCCATGAAAGTGATCTGGCATTAGCACCCATGTTTGCCAGCGGCACTCAAACTTTTGTTCATTATGTGAGATAGATTGGCAAAACAATCGTGCCAGCCGATAATCCGTAAAATAGGGCGTGCGTTTATGGCAGTTAAACGTAACGAAGTATTCCGCGTACGGGATTGATTTCCTGCCTTTTCTCAGGTCATTCCAGCTCATGTGCATTCCTTGCAATTGAGAGATGAGCTTTAAAGATAATCCCTTCGATTAAATCTGTCGAGGTAAACCTCGACCCACGTTTGGATGGTAGGTCGTGATTTATCACGACAACAGGTTTGCGGTGGGTTAACGATTATCGCGTCGAGGTAAACCTCGACCTACGTTTGAATGGTAGGCCGTGATTTATCACGACATTAGGTTTCGAATGGATTAACGATTATCGCGTCGAGGTAAACCTCGACCTACGTCTGGATGGTAGGTCGTGATGTATCACGACAGGTTTGCGACAACACATTCATGACAACCAAGGTGAACCAAACATACAATCGTGTCGTTTAATTATTGATCGGTTAAACGAGGAGAGCATTATGCTTGCTGCCACACTCAAAGAAAAAATCGCTAATAAAGAACTCCATGCCATCGTACTTAGCTACGCGGATTCAAATCACTATCTCGCGGGTGGTCAAGACGGAGACGGGAACTTGCACATCTTAATGCATGCCGAGGGCAAACTAACGCCGTTTAACTCGCTGCGAGAAGCAGAGACAAAACTCGCTGAGCTTGGCGCAACTCAAGCCTACCTCAGAGTTGAGTCTGCCTATGATGAAATTGGTCCTGAGGACTCTTCGGGAATGCATGTCAGTAATATGGAGATCCGTCACTTAACTCCATCCGACATAACCGTTTAAACAAAAAGGCTTAAGCGCCCACAAGTGAGCGCTTAAGCCTTAAAAGTTATCGAGTAGAGAGACCTTATTCTACTGAGAGTGTTATCGTTTTAGTTGCGACGGAAGCAGACTTTTCATCAACAACACTTAAACTTACCTGATAGTCGCCTGAGGCAACAGGAGTGAATTCTAGGTTCGAGTCATGTGCCTCGGTACTGTCAATCACTTCGCCTGACGGAGCAACCACCTTCCAAAAGTAGGTCAAATTGCTTGCGTTGCTGTCGCTATCCATAACCGTTGAAGTGATCCACAGTGCTGCACCTGTTTTCAGTACACCTTGATAGTCCAGCGCTGTAATTACTGGAGCGCTATTTTGAATAGCACTTACTTTGATGAATGCCGCGACTACTAGTTCAACCTTGCCATCAGACACGATGCATTTCAGCACATAATTACCAGCGTCATCGAAGGTAATTGACGCGCGATTATCAGCATTATTGACCACTGCCGTGCTATTCTCTGGCTTCGTTTCAAGCGACCAGCGATAAGTGAGCGGATCGCCATCTTTATCTTCTGCTGATACCACAAAGACTTTGGTTTCCCCTTCCGTAGCTGTAGATATTTGTGGGCTCATAGACGCTGTAGGTCCATAATTTTCAGGGTGACTCTTTATCACGCCACTGGCGGTTTGGCTTAGCTCACCGTTACTTACCTCCACAAAATAACGGTAACTCCCCTCTCCGTGAGGCGTAAAAGTCACCGTGTCGGTATCTTCATTCGTAACGGAATAGGTCAAACCGGCTTCAAATGGCTCAAACGTCCAACTAAAGGAGAGTGTTCTTCCGCTTGTATCTCTACTTCGCTTGGCACTAAGCTCGATGGCTTCATTGATTTTGGTTGACTCTGGCGCGTCGACGAATACAAGCGGTTTGTTTGCTTCGCCGAATTTTGCCGTTAAGGTATGGGTTGCTTCACTTAAACGGCCCTGTTTGTCTTTAAGGCTAAAGCGGATTTTATATTGTCCTGCCTTATCCACTTTAAGTGAGGTGCTAAATCCGTTTGGCGTAGCCATTACCGCTTGGCTGCCGCTCGGTTTGCTGTCAAAACTCCAAAACGGTGTTACTGCGCCTTGATACTGACTACCATCACTTTTCAGCTCAACAAAAGTCATTGAGCTTAATGTAACCTCTGAAGGCGCTGCAATAGCTGCTTTTAGAGCTGGCTGATTATCTACAACGATGACCTTTTCCGATTTGCTATGTGACGATTTACCATCATAAACGGTTAAAGTAATGGTGTATTCACCCGCAAATTTAGAGGCAAAAGAGGCAACGTTATTGTTAGGACTTACCAATGTATATTCATCAACATTAGCAGGTGCAGTGACTTGCCATTTATAACTAAGATTATCGCCGTCTGAGTCTGAGCTGTTGCTTGCATCTAACTGTAGGTGCTCGTTGATGGCAATTTCCTGTTTTGTGAGTGTGAAATCGGCGACAGGAGGCGTGTTCACACTTGGTGTAGTTTTTTCTTTTACACGGATCTCAAACTGTGTTTTCGATTCGTTACTACCTGACTTGATTGTTAGCCCTACAATATAACTACCTGAAAAATCAGCGGTAAAGTGTGCTTGCTTAGCGTTGGGGTTAGAAAGCTGAGCGTTACTGCCTTGAGGTTTGGCTTGCCACTGCCATGTTATTTCGGCATTTTCAGGGATCGTACTTCCTGCAGTGCTAAGCTGAATGACGTTGCCTGTCTCCCCAAAGGCACTTGCCTGAATTTTAGCGACTGGCTTAGTCGTTGTATCCGTTCCTGAATCTGTATTATCGTTATTTGAATCCGTGTTGCCATTATTTCCATTTTTGCCGCTATCCTGATTGACTGGTGTAGTGTCACCACCTGAACCGCCGCATCCTGCTAGGAATAGTGAACAACAAAGTATTGATGTTATTAAGTTTTTGTTCATTTAATTATCCTTTTAAGTACCTCAATCCGGAAATGTATCCCGTTGCTCAAAATATTTCCAGTTAAAATTTGTTCAGTGCAAAATTTAACTTGTTTAGGTTTTGAAGTTTCGACTATAATCGCCTTAAATTTCGAAACGAAACTTATTTGATGACTAAACGAAACACTCAACAGCGCAGACATACCATTCTTTCGTGGGTGAATGAATACGGTGAAGTAAGCGTGGAATCACTCGCCGCTGAGTTTGAAACGTCAGAAGTTACGATTCGTAAGGATTTAACGGCACTAGAAAAAAGCGGCCTGTTACTACGCCGCTATGGCGGTGCGATAGCCCTTCCTAAAGAGATCACCGCATCAGGTAAAGACGAGCAAGACTCGGTACGTAAAACGGCCATTGCCAAAGCGGCCGCCGAGCTGATTAAAGATCACAATCGCATCATTATCGATAGCGGCAGAACCACAGAAACCCTAATTCCTGAGCTTGCGCAAAAGCGCGGTTTAGTCGTGATGACCAATGCGATGAATATCGCTAATCGATTGTTATCACTGGAGAATGAGCCAACCTTATTGATGACCGGCGGGACATGGGATCCGCACTCAGAATCCTTTCAAGGGCAAGTAGCAGAACAAGTACTGCAATCCTATGACTTTGACCAGCTTTTTATTGGTGCCGATGGCATTGATGTAGAGCGAGGTACAACTACATTCAATGAATTAATTGGGCTGAGCCGTGTGATGGCAAAGTCAGCCCGTGAAGTGATCGTGATGGTCGAATCCGACAAGATTGGCCGTAAAATTCCAAATTTAGAAATACCTTGGGCACAGATCACCACTTTGATCACCGACAACAACTTGGCCGATGACCTCCGCCAAGCGATCGAAGCGCGTGGCATACAACTTATCTGTGCTGAACTACACACAACGTGCAAATAATGGAGAGATTATGTGTGGAATCGTAGGCGCTGTTGCTGAGCGTCCAGTAAACAAAATTCTTATCGAAGGCCTAAAACGCCTTGAATACCGTGGTTATGACTCTGCGGGCGTAGCACTTTGCGAAGGCGGCGCACTCAACAGCGTGAAAGCTGTAGGTAAAGTGGTAAACCTAGAATCTGCGCTTGAAAATGCAGAAGTAAAAGGTACTACCGGTATCGCGCATACGCGCTGGGCAACACACGGCGGCGTAACCGAAGCTAACGCGCACCCGCATATTTCTAACAGCGAAATTGCGCTGGTACACAACGGCATTATTGAAAACCACGAAGGTTTGCGCGCGGCATTAAAAGAGGACGGCTACGAGTTTTTATCTGACACCGACACCGAAGTGATGGTGCACCTGATCCATCAACTCAGACAACAGCACACTACATTACTTGCTGCCGTGCAAGCAGCGGTAAAACAGCTTGAAGGTGCATACGGCACGGTATTATTTGATAAAGCAAACCAAGATGAAATCATCGTGGCACGCTCAGGCAGCCCATTGGTTATCGGTCTTGGCCTTGGCGAAAACTTTATTGCCTCTGATCAGCTTGCACTATTACCAGTAACACGCAGCTTTATCTTCTTAGAAGAAGGCGATGTAGCACGCATTACTCGCGAAACGGTAGAAATCTTCGACATTAACGGCAATCCTGTAGAGCGCGAAGTAGTTGAGTCTAACATTACTCAAGATGTGTCGGGCAAAGGCGAATACCGCCACTATATGCTAAAAGAAATCTACGAGCAGCCAATGGCCGTTCGTAATACACTTGAAGGCCGTTTAGACAACGATCGCGTCAGTATCGACGCATTTGGCGACAAAGCCAATGAAATATTTAAAGATGTAAAACACGTACAGATCATCGCATGCGGTACGTCTTACCACTCAGGCATGGTGGCGCGCTACTGGCTAGAGCAATTTGCAGGCGTAAGCTGTAACGTTGAAATCGCTTCAGAATTTCGCTACCGCGACTCATTTGTGCATGAAAACAGCCTACTGGTAACCATTTCACAATCAGGTGAAACCGCAGACACACTTGCAGCGCTGCGTCTTGCCAAAGAGCAAGGCTATATGGCGTCAATGACCATCTGTAACGTACCTGGCTCATCACTTGTACGTGAGTCAGATCTTGCCTTTATGACCAAAGCCGGCGCTGAAATTGGGGTGGCATCAACTAAAGCCTTTACTACCCAATTAGTTGGCTTATTGATGCTAACTGCATCGATTGCGCAGGAAAAAGGCCGTGACCAAAGTGCAATCGTCAACGCTATCAAAACCCTGCCAACCAAGCTTGAAGAAACCCTAACGATGGCGGATGGTATTGAACTTCTTGCAGAAGAATTTGCCGACAAACATCACTCATTGTTCCTTGGCCGTGGTTCACAATACCCAATCGCAATGGAAGGCGCACTGAAGCTTAAAGAGATCTCCTACATCCACGCCGAAGCTTATGCGGCAGGCGAGCTAAAACACGGCCCGCTAGCGCTTATCGACGCAGATATGCCTATCATCGTCGTTGCACCAAACAACGAGCTGCTTGAAAAGCTTAAATCAAACGTTGAAGAAGTACGCGCACGCGGCGGTATCATCTACGTATTTGCAGACAAAGACTCAAACTTTGCCTCAGACGACACCATGCGAGTAATGAACGTCAATCACGTAGAAAACATCATCGCCCCGGTGGTTTACACCATCCCACTACAGCTACTTTCATACTATGTAGCCGTTATCAAAGGCACCGATGTTGACCAACCGAGAAACCTCGCAAAGAGTGTAACGGTAGAATAAGAAAAGGCGCGCAAGCGCCTCAGATGTGGGTGAACAATAAAGATATACATACTGAATATGGAATACAAGAAAGCTGACGTTGTGTCGGCTTTTTTAATTTTGAGTGCTTTGTGATGTTCAACTGTATCGCTTAGTATTGTAAGTAGCGAAGAGCCTCGGATATTTGAGATAGAGTATGGTTAAGCAGACAATTGATATTAATGGGGTTAAACGTGAACTTAATGAGCGTGAATTAAAGCTAGTCACAATTAATGGTCCACATAGAAGTAATGTTTTCTTTTTTGAGAACTCTCTAGGAACAATCGAAATAAAAAGTGATATTGGTGAGCTAATAATATGTGAAAGTGAAGTCGATGGAGTTGGCATTGCAGATGCAAACATTGAGTGTCTATATATTGAACAAAACTCGAAGATCAAGAAACTGATTCTGAAAAACTCGAAAGTAAAAAGCCTCAAGATAGAAGGCTCTTCAGTTGAACTTATTGAAATCCACAATGATGATTCTTGCCCCATAGAGACTTTGACAGTCAGTAACAGTGAGTGTGGGAACTTCAAATCTTTATGCACATCCATTAACTTGATTCAGCTTATAAATAGCCACTTTTCAAAGTTTTGGCACAAAAGCACGTCCAAATTTTGTAACTTGGAAATAGAACAGGGTTTAATTGTTGATTCAGGGTTCAAATTTGAGAGCAATTCTAGTCACAAGATCTCATTGAAAGATAGTATTGATGGTCGGCTAGATATTAGTTTTGGGGATGCCGATAACTTAGAACTAAGTAAGCTTTTCTTAACCAATGAGTTATCTCTTACTGCTAAACAAGGAGTGAGAAAGTTTTCTGTTAGTGGTTTTAGTTGTGGCAGTGGCAAACTTTCTATTCATGATTTTCGTGCTTTGGTAGGCCAGAGCAAAACATCAGTGCTATTTAAATCAATCTCTTTTGGAGAGTCGGATTTTAAAGATTGTGACTTTTGCTCATTTGCACATTTTGAAATAGATAAAGTTCAGTTTCAAAGTGCCAGCTCTACTGGTACAAGATGGCCCCTGAACCCCGTATATAAGTCGGGTAATAGTTTATTGAGAAGCTACTGTTTCAAAGTTTACAAAATGCTGGTCGATGATGGTGATTTAGAGCAAGGGCTTCAGTTTAGAAGAAGTTATCTCAATACTAAGGTTTCTTTACTTAAAAGCGAAGAAAGTGAATCTAAATTGGTTGCTTGGGCTGATAGAGTATCATTGCAACTTGGAGAGTTTACATCCGAACATGGTACAAATTGGTTAAGAGCACTGGTAATTCTTTTATGCTTCAACCTTGTATTAACGCCGATACTTGTAAACTTTTTCACTTTAGAAAAATCCTTTGAGAGTGCTGTATTTTATTGCTCGCACTTTAAAGATAGTTTTAATTATTACTGGCTCAACCTAGTACCTATTGATGGAAAAGTATTCTCGATGAGTGACGCGCTTTTGTCGATGAACCCTGCTCATAGGTTAAAGTCGCTTAGTTTTGAAGGAGGCACTTGGTTTGTCCTCTACAATACGATAAGTAGAGCAATCAATGGGTACTTATATTTTCAGATAGTTAAGTCATTTAGAAAGTATATAGTTTGACTCTGAGGTGCTTGCATCACACTTTCACTCTAGCTATGCTGAAATTTCAATCAGTTATAGCGGTATATTATGTCTAGGAAGATTGGCCATACTGAGGCGCAATATCGTAAGTGGATTAAAGAAGGGCGTGGTACAGGTGAGTATCAGGATTACAAGCCGTGGTTAACGGTTTATGATGCGCCATCCGATGGCCGTGTACATCGAGTTTTTGGCTATAAGTCCAAACGCAAAACAATACTGACCGAAAACAATACTGACAGCCACTATTATTTGCTTACCATGGTTATGGCAGTTTCGACTTAGAATTGTACAAGATTGTTCATTATGCGTATCAAAAGCGATTCTAAAATAAGGTAGCTGTTGGTGTTTGCTCATTTTGCGACACTAAAACTTGTGTATCACGCACGACAAGGGGGCTGTGATTTGTACAGCTTGAGGGTTTATCATTAAAGGCTTTATTTGGTTAAGCCAGCAAGCGTTCACAATTTGCTAGATTTGTGCGCCGTCGTTTTTTAAGGGTTCCACAATAAGCTGTGAGTACTTGCTCTCGACCCACCGCGCCGTGGAAAACCTGAGAAAATTGTGTAGTGAGTTTCATCCAATTATCAGGTTCGATGTTTAGTCGAGACAGAATAGGTTGAGACTCAAAGATGGCACCGCTTTTGTCGGTGCGAATACATTGACCGGTAAGCTCAACTAATTCTATATAAAACTTGAGTTCAAAAGGCAGCCCTTTTGGCATATGTTTTCGGGGGCTTCCCGCAAACCGTAATAGGCTTTTTGGTTGTTTCCCTTGCCTTGCATGGTCGATACGCTTTTTGATACTGGTAAAGTCAGAGGTTTCAGGTGTTGGGGCTAATTTAGCTCGAATTGGGTTTAAGTCTACGTAAGCGAGGCAAGCAGCCAGTGCTGCTTCATCCAGTAATGCTTGGGACTTAAATCGTCCTTCCCAAAATCGGCCTGTACAATTATCTTCTTTATTTGCTCGACGGGCGATGTCTTCGTTAAGCACTCGCATAAACCAACTAATATCAGCCAGTCTTTGTCTGTATTTGGTAACATATTCACTGAGTGTCAACTGCTCCGACTCGCTTAGAGGCTCTTCCTCGATAAACTTCCAAGTTACCCAATTACCTTTAAACAGCTTGTGCCAGCGTATTACAACGGCTTTATCTGATAAGCGCTTGGCCTTTTTATCATCAACGTGCAGAACAAGGTGAGTGTGGTTACTCATCACCGCATAAGCACAGACGTCGATACAGAAAACAGCTGCCAACATCAGGAGCTTTTCTTCAACCCAATCACGGCGATGTTCATAGGATTTTCCGGTCAATTTATCTTCACCGCATAAAAACGCGCGCCTCACGCAACGGGAGATACAGTGGTAGTATTTGGTGTCGGTTAAGCTGATTTGGTTTTTACGGGCAGTAGCCATCCTTTGTTTTCCTCAATCCTTTGAGTGCAGAATTAGAGCGTAGACGACTTTTAAAAAAGGCACAAATTAGTGGTGGGTGTCTTTGGTTTACTTTGGTTTATTTCCACTACTTGAGTAACTAAGTTACTGCGCTTTAGTTCGATAAAGGCATCGGTAAAATTGTCTTTATATTCTTCCCAGCCGCCACAATATGCATTGGCTTCACCGAAAATGGACTTAAATTGATAGGTGATAAGAAAATACTCCCCCGATTCTTGCCATTCTGTTGTGGATTCGATTACTTGACGACCATTCGCTTTCTTCACAAATAAGCGAAACAGTTCAGGTTTGAGAAAATAGCCGTAGTGGCAGGCATCTAAACACGCAGTATAGTCGTTTTCGGTTAGCTGACTTAAATCGAGCTCTGGGTCTTTAAGTAACTTTTCTAAACAATTCGCGCCATATTCACACTTATCAAGGCGACAAATAATTTCGCACATCAGTGCAAAGTAGTCTGTGACAGACATTTTGCCTGCTTTGTGCAGCTCCACAAAAGAGGGGGCTACGGTGCGCTCAAAAAACTCAATGTCGAACTCTGAGCGATTCGCCGTCATTTCCATCAAAAAGTAGTCGGCGAATGGAAAACCAATGCCAAGTTCTAGGCAATGACGACAGGCTGTTTCGATATTGTCTGGGTGGTGATGATCAACTAATTCTCCCATACAAATATCGAGTTCTATCGCACTCAACTCATCACCCATCAAGTCGGCATACTGGATAATTTGTGCTTTCGTGAGTGCTGCGGTGACATCCAAATAACTTTCAAACAGGGCTTCCGATAAGGTTTCTACCTTTGCCTTATCTTGTTGAGATAAAGCCTGTTTTAAGGCGTCTAGGCGAGTTGAAGCATCCTCGTTGTACCAATCTCCAAAATAGAATTGCGTCATATTTGTTTTCCTTAATTACTCATCAGTATTGTCGTGTCAGTGTGGTTGGTTGCTGTGGCTTATAGAGGGGGTCTATAGCGCTCTTCGACTTATGAAGACATGAATAATCGAAGATATAAAGCTGAAAACTGATCTGGTTAAGCATTCAATCAGCGAGAGCACAGTTCGTAAAAACGTCATGTTTTAAATATCAGAAAAGGTCCTTAGATAGTAAATAAAGATCAATTAAATTACGATTGGTTTCACTATTTTACACTTGTTTATTTTTTGTACTATTTTTATCTTTCATCACTATGAAGGATAAAACATGAAAACGCTTATAACCATATCAACAATCTCGCTAATTCTATTCAGCAATATATCACAGGCCAAGGATCCGGTGAGGAAAACAGATGTAATAACAGACAAAGGAAAGCAAAAGGTATCAGTGATTGATGAGAGTAATACTCCTGTAGAGTTAGATCAATCAGATAGAAATGCTATTACTACCTACGAGTGGATATTAAATATAGCCTCTGTTTCAAATATACCTGATGAGTTGGTTACTCAGAGCGCTGAATTTGTGAATTACTTATTGCTGAAAAAGACAATAGATACGGATCTACTTTATAATTATGTTTTGACTTTAGATGCCAACCTAAGTCAATTACCAGATAAGAAATTTGTTAGTAGAATGAGAGAGCTGACGTCTGATCTGCGTGCAAGTAGCTATGCCGACGAAATTCATTATAACACTAATCTCAGTTATCAATTAAGAACGAGGATGCCAATAATAGTAAAGGCTAGCTTATTGCTGAATGATACAAGCGCATCAGATGAACAGTTAAATTACAGAAAAGAGGATTTTGAAAAGGAACTACGTTTGTTTACTGATAAATACATTAGTACAAGCCGGTTTAAAGCAGGCCTAGGCTTTTCATATGCGTATACTCCTAAAATTAACTACCGCGCTAATAATGTGCTTGATTTATCACCTTTCACCCCAGATGCTATTGGTGGAGTAAATAAAGCTAGCTTTACTCAAAGTTTTGCAAACTCTAGCTTTCCAAGCTTTGAAGTTGCGGCGAAAATGCCATGGGTTGAGTTAGGCATTAGTGTTCCTGTATCTAGCGAAGACTCATCAATAACTACTCCGGTCCAGTTTGTAAAACTAGATGACATAAGTGACAGAGAGGCTGCTTTTAGAACCACCTTAGAATCAACAATAAAAATGGAATATGACTTCTCTTTTAGGCTACCGTTGCTAGGGGGATATAAAAAACTAAGGTTTTCAAATCCAAGAAATAGCCAAATGGATTGGGGACTGTTGTTGGGCTTAACTGGATTTAAAATAGAGGATGAGTTCACTACCGATTTGCGTTTTCGCACAGATAACACACCTTTTAATGAACTCAGCGCAGGAACTTCGTTCTCAACATCAAGAAGCCTTAACTTTCAAACAATATATTATGGTGCTTACTATGAATTTGAATTTGTAGATGAGCTATATATGACTATAGATGTAAAATGGCATAAGAATCAAAGTGAAGGTGATAATCAAATTGACGTTGACGGGTTTACCACCTCTTTGCGCATCATATACGCACCAACTATTGATTTTATTAATTAATCTGAAGGTTGGGTCAGAAATGAGCTAAAAGGGTTGCATTTAGGGTGAGTCCTAAATGCAACTTTAGTAGTTCCGGAAGTAGTAACTGGAAAAGCATTATTTATTCGCTGTTTAGGCTTAAACAAGGCTTTCAGTTTACTCTATGTTGATCCTCACTTTAATCACCTTACAGGCGATAAAGAGGTAATATCCACCGCTTTTGCCAGCCATCCTTGATACAGTGTAAATACCCGTTTGGTGTAAACTTGCTGGTGATGAAAATCGAACGCGGCTTGATCGATGAAGCGCTCAACTAAGGTAAGCTGGGTGCGGTTTTCACTTTCATAAAGTTCAAAGCGTAAACATCCTGCTTCTGCTCGAGTGGCTGACAAGATCCCTTGGATTGCGGAAATACAATCTTGATAGTGCTCGGTTTTAGGTGTGATATGGGCGATAAAGTTGACGTTATTGTGGCTGTTGGCCATGGTATTTCTCCATAATGCGTTTAGTAACGGCGGTAACTGGGGCTGATAAAACATAGGCGGCGATGAACGAGGCTGGCCAAGCATTGGCAAAGGCATGCGCCCATCGCGTAGTAAAGTCCGCCACTAATCCCAAATTGATGTACGTAACCCATCCAGACACCATAAACGACAGGCACAATGACAGCAGTAATGTAAAAATGAGTTTTTGCATGTTTCCTCCTCTGGCTGTTGGTATGATTGTAGGGAATTGCCAGCCGATCAGAATGGCAAAAATGGAAAGCTAAGATTGCGGAGATAACTATGCTAGATGACTTACGACTCTTTGTTGAGGTAAGCCGCCGAGGAAGTTTTGCCAAGGCGGCAGAAGACCTTGGCATAGGCGCGCCGACCTTATCTAAGCGGATGTTAGCGCTGGAAGAGAAACTCGGTTATCCGCTCTTACTGCGTAGCGCCAGAGGACTTACATTAACGAATCATGGTCAGGCGGTGGTGGATAAAATGGCGGAGTCTTTGCTCGCCTTGCAAGCGCAAAGTGAGGCGCTATCAACTTTAGAAGCGTCCACTTTTCACCTGTTATGCCCGCAAAACTTAATGATTGGTCCTTTGTATAATGCGCTGCAATCGTTTCAGGCCCAGCATCCTGAGATCCAATTGCATGTGGAGCCTGCCAATAGTGTGGCCTTACTCAGCCAAAAGCGGTTTGATTTAACCGTGCGAGTTGGGGAGCTGGATGATTCAAGCGTCTATCAAAAGCGTCTGGGGCAAATTGCGGTAAGAGTGGTGGTCGCCAAGGAAATTGCGACTACACAAATCCTGTTTTTGCCCTTTAAAGCATCGCAACTGCCTGCAACCGATGCGTGGCGAGCACTGCTGGCGCAGTTTAGTCACGTCTCTTATGTGGGTGATATTACCTTAGTGCGTAAATTGGTAGGCTCGGCTAACGGTGCTGGCGTATTGCCGATGACAGAAATTGCAGCGTTGGCAGCGCAATCTCAAACCGCATTTAGCTATATCGGTGACTGCCAATTTACTCGCAACATCTACGCGCTTTGGCCAAATCAACGAACTCCACCGACTTACACCAGAGATTTTATTGAGTTACTGCAAATGCGGTGTCAGGAGCTTGATTATCTGCAAGGGGCAGTGATAGCTCTGTAATGAACACCGCACAACCGTATTTTATCCTAAGCTCAGATTTCGCTCAAAATGCACGATATCGACATCAGGCTTTAGCTTGTAGAGCTGTGCTAAACGTCCGCCTGACTTGACCTTTTCATCCAGTGCTTCAAACATGTTTGAGGCTTCAATTCGTCTTACCAAGCTCTTGCGCTGAATGGGTTTGGCGATAATGGCTTCGATGGCGGTTTTGAGTTGTCCAATGGTAAATTGATCAGGCAAACAATAAACCGGGATCATGGAATATAACGCCTTTTGCTGCAGCCTTGCCTTGGCCTTTTCAATAATATGCTTATGATCAAAAGCCACAGCAAGATCTGGGATCTCGCTAAGATCCACCCATCTTACATCATCTACCGAGTCTATTTGTGTTGCCACTTGCTGAGGTGAAATCAAGGCGTAATAAACCAAGGTGACACTAAAGCCTCGCGGATCACGGTTGATCCCAGAAAAGGCCTGAAGTTGTTCTAGGTATTGTGGGGCAACACTGGTTTTCTCTTTGATCTTACGCAGCGCGCTCATATCCGTGTTGTCATCCAGCTCAACATCAACAAACCCTCCAGGTAATCCCCAGCGGCCTTTAAAGGGAGCGTTAGCGCGTTTCACCAGCAGCACTTTTAAGCTGTCCTGCAAAATTGTAAATAACACGCTGTCTACCGTGAACAGTGGGTTTTGGTATTGGGTTAAATCGTAATCAGGGTTCATGATATTTTTAGTTTGTGTCTTTTGGACACAATAAACAATTGTAGCCAGTATGGCAAATATACTGAATATCCCTATGTTAAAAATAAACATTAAATGTCTTTTGGACATAAAGTTGTTGATTGATCAAAAAATGTTTGATACCTTATTTGTGTCTTAGGGACATTATTAAGGAAAGGTTATGAAAGTCACGAGTTATGAATTCTCTGGAAACAAAAAAGATGTTCAATATGAAGCATTTACCTTCTCAGGTGGGGAAGAGCATATTCGTTTCAAGGCATTTGATTTCCGTGATTGCGAAAAAGTTCAAATCACAGCCAGAGTGACCAATTCTTCTCATATCATGCGTTTACTGATGGCGGTGGATGCATTGAAGCGACTTTGTTTGGCGCGGATACTAATGGGAAGAAAAAAGTCAGTTTAGGAGAAGGTCGGCTATGAGAAATATAGAGGAACAAACAGCATATTCACTCATTAAGTTTTTTTCCTGTAGGGAGCATCTAGAGAGCTTTAAAAATGGCTCGGTACTTTTTAGAACTCCTCACTATTATAGGTTATGCGAAGAAATCGGACGGGGTGACCAAGCAGAGTCGTGTTTAGGGTACTGGAGCAGAGATAGTGGACATGAATTTCCTGAAATTTATACTGAGCATGGTCAAGCTTTAAATTTAGGCTCTATTAAAAGCTTGTTGGTTTATCCATTAAAAGAACAGTCTGACAGCTGGTTGCAAAGTTGGTCTATTATTGGGAAATACAACAAATTTGAGAATAGTATTGAAAAAATGCTGAAAGACTTTGGTCCCTATTTTGTTTTATTACCGGCGCAAAACATTAATAAGTATGTGAGCGCAATTACGAAAATTACTGGTTTAAAAGTTGAGCATGGCGCAATCAAATATTCTAACGATATAATGGAGAAGTCGCTTTCTGTGAAGGGGCAAACATTTGAATATCAAAAAGAATACCGATTCTTGCTGGGGGAGTGCGACAAAAGTTGTAAAGATGACCTGGCTGTCAATATTTCAAATATGAGTACACTTCTCTCTAATGCTAAATCCCTAAAATTCGAAAATCCAAAAGGCGATATTTTGTACTGCAGTACAGGTGAAAAGAGAGTATGTAGGGTCAAGCAAATGTTGCCGTACTAGAAAATCAAAAGTTGCGACGTTTCTTCTCGCTCTAAAGTGGTAAAAAGCGATATTTCCTATCGCGCACAATTAACCCCCAACATTTTTGCCTGATTATCCAAGACTTTTGTACTTCACAATTATCCATCTAATAATTACAATCAGTACAAAAAGCGCCTCCCCATGTCTGACCAATATACTGTTTTATATGTAGAAGATGACCCAAGCAGTGCCGAGATCTTACGTTTATATCTGGCACAAGCGGATATGCAGGTTGTCCATTTCGATAACGCCCCAGATGCCCACCGAGCCCTACAAAATCTAACATTTCAACTCGCTATTTTAGATGTCATGCTACCCGGCGGTGATGGTCGTGAGCTACTAAAAGAAGCCGTTGCGCGCAACATTCCTACCATTATGGTGACCGCCAAAGTCTCTGAAACCGATCGTCTTGAGGGGTTTGAGCTTGGTGCGGACGATTATGTATGTAAGCCTTACAGCCCACGAGAAGTGATCTCACGAGCAAAGGCACTATGTAAGCGTAGCTATCGCGGTCAGCAAAGTGCCACTTTGTTGTTTGATGGCTTAAGTATCAACCTTGAGAGCAAATCCGTAACGGTAACACAGCAAACGCCAGCGTTAACGGCTGTGGAGTTTGAATTATTATTGGCTCTAGCCAAGCAGCCGCAACAAGTATTTAGCCGGGCGCAATTAATTGAACAAGTATGGGGAAGTGATGCGCCTATTACGGATCGTGCAGTCGATACTCACTTGGCTAACTTGCGTAAAAAACTAGGTGACAGTAAGGCTGAGCCCAAGTTTATCGCCACTCGTTACGGGCAAGGCTACCAATTTATCGCGCGTAAGGTGCCTTCATGAAACTAAAAACCAAATTTACCTTACTCGTGGCGCTTTGTACCTTTGCGCTACTCGGAAGCTTCTATCAACTATCTAAAAACTCAGCCGAGCGCACTTTTTTAGCATTTAATAAGCAAAGTGCGGTGACGTTTGGTCATTCATTGCTCGATGATGACTTAGTGGAAGAAGCATTGGCTGGCAAAACCTTCGCGAGCCCAGAAGCGACGTTAACGTTTTTAGCATCAACCTATCCTGAGCAGCTATTTATTTGGCGAGATGCTAACTCAACATCGGATGTAAAGATCCTCAACCCCGATCTCACCATAGACTATGAGCATGTCAAATTCGGTCATCAATTTTCTATCCATCATCCCGGTGTTGCAGCGTTTGTGGTGCAATTTAATGAGGCGCAATATGCGTTACCGCCACATGGTGAGCTGTTCTGGTTACCTGAGGTATTGCTAGATAGGTCGTTTGAAAAGGAAGCGTTGCAGCAAGCTATGCTGGATGATTTTATGCTTACTTTGGTCATTTTATCGATTATTGCTGCATTACTTGCTTGGTTGGGTTCGTGGTACTTTTTGTCGCCACTTAAACAGCTCAAACGTAGCTTTAAGGCAATAGAGTCGGGAGAGTTAGACACCCGCTTAGCGCTTAAACGCCATGATGAAGTTGGCGAAATCATCAGTAGCTTCAATAATCTAGCGGCTTGGCTACAAGGTTTACATCAACAATATAAACAAATGAATTCCGACTTATCTCATGAACTACGGACACCACTAAATGGCATTCGTTCGCGCTTGGAGGCGATGGAAGACGGTATAGTCCCTATGGATAAGGCTCAGTTAGCGGTGATCAGCCAAGAACTTCACAACGTCAACCGTATTATCGACGACCTGTGTTTGTTGTCATTAACCGAGTCAAAGCAGCTGACATTGTCATCGACACGAGTAAATCTCTCTGAGCTGTTAACATCGACCTTAGTGCGTTACCAAGCACAGGCCAAAGCGCGAGGCGTGAAATTAGATGCAGATATTCAAGAGGGCGTGACCGTGACGCTTGATGCCGGAAGAGTCAGGCAGATAGTGGTGAACTTATTAGATAATGCCTTTAAATATGGTGCAGATGGTGGCGTTGTGACCTTAAAGCTCAGTTATCAAGATAATGAACTGGTGATTAAGGTTGCTGACTGCGGCCAAGGTATGTCGCCTAATCAACTCGAGCAGGTGTTTGAGCGCTTTTACCGCGCGCAGGGGTCGCGCCACGATACATCCAGTTTAGGGCTCGGCTTACCAATTTGTCGTCAACTTGCCGAGCTGATGGGCGCGACATTGACCGCGACCAGTACTGAAAATCAAGGCGCTAGCTTTTCACTTCGGTTTTCTCGACTAACTTGATAATTGCTTGACAATTGCTCGGCATAGTTAGCTTAACAACGACATCAACAGTTTGAGAGCAAGATTATGAGAGCAATTATTTTATCAGCATTGGCATGTACCACCGTTGGCTGTGGGATCACCGCGTCTACCGCGCCACAATCGCTAACCTTACCGATGAAATATACCGAGAAAGGTCATGCCTATGTGATGGCAACGCTTAACCATACGGTTACCCATCCTATGATTTTAGATAGTGCTGCGAATGTTGGTATTTTACCGGTTAATCTGAAAGCAGCACTTGCCTTGCCAGAAGATAAGCTAAGCAAAATGGACGTGCAAGGCGCAAGTGGCAGCTCAGAGCTAGTATTGGCAACGATAGACCACACCAGCGTCGGTCACTTAGCAGCAGAGTCACTTCCTTATGTATTTAAAGATATGACCCGCTTAGATGTGGAAGGTGTCTTGCCTGGAATTTTGGGGCATGGATATATGTCGCAATATTGTAATGTGTTTGATTTTAAAAATAATGAGCTGAGTTTGTATCAAGGGGCTTGTCCAAATAGCGTGACACAAGGCTTAGAGAGTGAAAGTTTTAAAATAGATAACAATTTCATCAAGCTGACAGCAAGTTTTAATGGCGAAGAGGTGGACGCCGTGCTTGATACCGGCGCTCCAACCAACTACATCAACTCACACTTGGCCAATAAACTAACATTAACGCTGGGCGAAGAAGATATCAGCCGCGGGTTAAACGACCAAGCGACTAAAAAGGTTGCCATAGAATCACTGCGCTTTAGCTTAGGAGGCAAGGAAATCATCAATACCGAAAGCCACTTATCGGATATGCCAGTGTTTGAGGTGCTTGGATATAAAGACGAGCCGTTTATCCTGCTTGGTTTAAGTAATTTCAACGGCGATAAGCTAATTATCGATTACGCGGAGAACAAAATTTACTTTTGATCCCAACGCTGTTGGCTTGACCCGACCAGTCAGTAGCTAATTAAATTTCATATTAATTTAGACGGTTATTGTGTTTACTATAGCGAATAGTTATTTGAATGATCATTCAAGTAAGGTTAGTCTAGTACCCAATGAGTAGTTAACCTGAGGTTAGTTAGAACTCAGATTATACCAACACAAAATGCACCAATAGGAGCAACTGATGACTGACTTTACAATCCATACCGTAGAATCTGCACCGCAAAAAGGTAAACCATTACTTGAGAAGTCCCAGCAAGCGTTTGGACGTATTCCGAATCTTCATGGTGTGATGGCAGAATCACCCGAGCATCTGCATGGTTACCAAGTGTTACATGAGGCTTTTTTAAATAGCTCGTTCAATAACGATGAAAAAACCGTGGTGTGGCAAGCGATTAATGTAGAACATGAGTGTCACTACTGCGTGCCTGCTCACTCTGCCATCGCAAAATCAATGAAAGTAAGTGATGAATTGGTCAAAGCGCTGCGTGAGCAAGCACCACTTGGCGATGAGAAGCTAGAAGTGCTGCGTGCCACAACACTTGAAATGCTGCGTGAGCGTGGCAAGTTGAGCGATGCACAAACTAAAGCATTTTTTGCAGCGGGTTATACCAAACAAAATCTGCTGGAAATTATCTTAGCGCTAAGTCAAAAAGTCATGAGTAACTACGTGAATCATATCGCGCATACTCCGCTGGATGATGCTTTTAAAGCGTTTAGCTAATCAGTATAGAGGCATTTAGCCTCTCTACTAGGTATGTACTCGCTTTCCAAACCTTCAAGCTGTAAGCCTATCTGAGTGCTCAGTCCTCCTGCTTGGCCACTAATATTTTGTTATAAGTGTGGCTGTTTTACATCCACAGGGATGACTGATGGACGTGTAAAAATATAGCTGAGTACGGCAGCCTCAGTTATCGCGACAGACCACACTACCCAAACAGGCGCGCTACTAAAGCTCAAAGCCAGTAAACCAACACTCATGCCAATCGCAGCGCCAATCTTGCCTTTTATGGGGATCACCTGATGTTGCCGCCATGCAACCAGACTCGGGCCAAATTTTGGGTGGGTGAGCAGCCAGTTTTCTAATTTGGGAGAAGAGCGGGTAAAGCAAGCGAGAGCGAGAATAAAAAAGATGGTGGTAGGCATAACAGGCAGTGCCATGCCGATAAAACCGAGACCAACAAAGACGATGCCAGCAACATGCAACCAAAAACAACGATTGAATAAGGGGATTTTTTTACGCATAGGCATCCTCATATTTCCGGGAGTGCTGAACTGACAGCGCATCGCGATGACCTGAGCTAACATTGTTAACCAGAAGCCAATTATTAAAAGCATATCACAGCGGCTGAAATTCGCGAATTTTCAACTAAGCTAAAGCAAAGAGATCATCAGTCGGACGTCAGTGTTTAAAATAGCTAATCTGATCTCAGGTTCAAGGAAGTAGTGCGACTGAAACGTTGAGGAGCAAAGTATGCAAGTAAATTTAGAACGTCTTAAGTCTACCTTATTTGCGCTCGCGGAGTTCGGCTATAACCATGAAGATAAGGGAATTTATCGCCAAGGTTTTAGCAATGAGGATTTTGCAGCGCGTAAATGGCTGATGGAATGCGCACAAAGTGAGGGATTCATGAGTCGCATGGATGGCGCTGGCAATGTGATTATTGAAATGACCAGCCCGGATATCGCTGCAAAACCCGCGGTGATCATTGGCTCCCATCTCGACAGTGTACCAGCGGGTGGCATGTTTGATGGAACTTTGGGCGTCATTGCGGGGTTTGAGTGTATTCGTGTCTTGAAAGAACATAATGTGCAATTAGATAGGCCCATTTGGGTCATCGGCACCAGTGAAGAAGAAGGGCGCTTTGGCGGCATGATCGGGGCACAAGCGCTCACCGGAAAATTAACGCCTCACCAATTGCTCACAAGTCATGATGCGGATGGTTGTATGCTCAGTGATGCTATGCGTGCACAAGGCTTAGACCCTATGGATGCACTGAATGCGAGGCTGGAACCTGAGCAAATAAATAGTTTTTTTGAATTACATATTGAGCAGGGGCCAGTGCTTGATCAAAAAGGCATTCAGATTGGTGTGGTGGAAGGGATTTCAGGGGTATTTAAATGGATGGTTAAATTAATTGGGAAGGCCGATCATGCAGGTACTGCACCCATGGAAATGCGCAGCGACGCCTTTATGGGGCTGGCTGATTTTGCTTACCAGTTAGATCGCATTATTGCAGAGGACGGCACGGACACCACGAGGATCACCGTCGGTAAGGCAGAATTAAAGCCGGGTTTTGCGCATACGATTGCTGGAGAGGTGGATTTCACCATCGTTGCGCGTGATATGGACGAAACGGTGATGGAAAACCTTGAAATTGCCTGTCGTAAAGCGCTTTCTGCCATCGCTCGAAAACATCATTTAATGTTTGAATACGAGCAGGTGAGTTGGTTGTCTCCAATGAAGTGCACACCTGAGATGGTGGAATTCATTAGTCAACAGGCAGAGGCCTTGTCACTGAATTATCAAATCATGCCAAGTGGTGCTGGTCACGATAGCCAATTTTTTTCAGAAGTGTGTCCCACGGGACTGATATTTATTCCATCACTCAACGGCGTTAGCCATGCGCCAGATGAATGGAGTCACTGGCATGACGTTGAAGCTGGGAGTAATTTACTGTTGCAATGTGTTAAAAAAAGAGCAATAAAAACAAAAGAGTAAATGTAAAGTGAGGATGAAATTGGGTGACGGTTTACTAGACAAATTTGATCCTTGGGCTAGTCTTTGTTACTACTAGAATAATGTGGATAGCAAAACTTGCGGCGAATCCAGGCTTGGATAACCGCAGTTAGGGATTATGAGGATGTGGATCGCCCGAGTAGTAACCTTAGTCTTACTTGCTGCGAGCTTTAATGGGCTTGCCGCCTCGTTGAGGGTGAGCGATGAGGTCGTGACTGCTGGGTTTATTACGCTACACATTGAGCGCACGGGTCCGCCTCTACAGCAATCAACACAGCTATCCATTCAACATCTTTCAGAACCCTACTCCCTCTCCCTTTCGCTTCAGCCGTCTCAACAAGCGGTAACCATTAGTGGCTTGGCTGATGGTGATTATCTCGCAACCTTAGGTAGTCCCTCTGCTAACTCGGCACAAACGTCGGTCTCATTTTCAGTCAAACATCATCAGTTAACGCTGGCGCTTGCACTGTTTGTATTGGGCTTGTGCTTATTTGTGCTGCTTGTAGGGATGATTGTGGTGGGTAATAAGCAAACGCACGATAAGGAAAGCGTATGATAAATGCTTCATTGGCGCTCGGTCTTGCCCTAGCGTTTGCTTTGCTATGGGTATTTTTTGGCTGGTGGATTGGCAGGCGCGTGCAGTCACATAATGAATTTGCGCTGGCCGGTAGAAATGTCGGATTGGCCTTTGCTTGCGCCACTGCGATGGCAACTTGGGTCACCAGTAACACCACTTTGGTTGCACCACAGCTCACTTATCAGTTTGGTATTTGGGGCATGATAGGCTACGCCTGTGCCGCATTCGGATTGCTGCTATTTGCGCCACTAAGCCAACGCATTAAAACTTTACTACCCCACGGCTACACCAGTGGCGACTTCATGCGGTTGCGGTTTGGGCGTTTCTCTTGGTGGGTCTTTTTGCTGATCTCTTTCGTATATGCCATGAGCTGGCTCGTTAGCCTAGGCATGGCGGGTGGCATTTTGCTACACACCCTAAGTGGCTTAGATTATCACCTTGGTATGTCAATAATTCTACTGATGTGTGTGGTCTACACGCTCTTTGGCGGTCTAAAAGCGGTGATCGCCACTGATTTTCTACAGGCCATTATTATTTTGGCAGGTGTCGTAGGAATTGCCATCGTCGTGGCGATGAATGTTGGGCTTGAATCAATTCACCAAAAACTCAGTAGCGACCACCCTAAACTACTCGACCTACTTTTTCCTGCTGCTGTGATGTTTTTGTTCAACAATATCTTTTTTGGTTTAGGAGAAATTTTTCACAGCAACGTATGGTGGTCAAGGGCGTTTGCATTTAAAGGTGGGGTGGGCAAAAAGGCGTATTTTATCGCAGGACTACTGTGGCTACCGATCCCCATCGTGACTGGATTTATTGCGTTGGCAGCGCCTAGTTTAGGCTTGTATCCCGCTAGCGCCGATATGGTGGGACCCTTGGTTGCAAGCCAAGTGCTCGGCTATACCGGCTCGATCATTCTGTTCATTGTGGTGTTCTCCGCGCTGGCATCGAGTTTGGACTCCTTGCTTGCCGCAACGTCAGATCTCATCAATCAAGATATTTACCTGCAATACATCAAACCAAAGGCAAGCGATAGCGAACGCTTAAAAAGTGCTAAGTGGATTATTGTCATACTCGGTGTCGTGACTTGGCTCTTGTGTTTACCAAAAATCGCCACGTTGGGTGCCTTGTTGAACTTCGCTGGCGCCTTCGTCGCCAGCACCATTTGGCCTATCGTATTTGGTTTGTACTTTGCGCGAATGACGGGAAATAGCGCTGGCTGGGCTATGTTGCTTGGCACGCTATCAGGTTTGATTGGGTATTTTTATATTGGTTTTTATGTCGCTGCATTAGTTTCTTGTGCGGTGTCGTTATTAATTTGTGTGATTGCTTGGCGTTTTAGTCAGCAATCATTCCATTGGCAAGCGTTGGGCACGCAAAGCAAAGTGGAGGATGTATGATCTCATTGGGCGCATTTTCTAGTTTAATTTGGCTGGCCATAGTGCTCAGTTGTTTATGTCCTGTTGTCCTTGTCGTTATGTTCCTTATTGATTTTAAAAAGAGGCAGTTATGGTAAGTGCGCAGCAAGTAGAGTTTAATCGAGCGCAGCCGGATGTTTACGGGGATGCACATCCCAAAGCATTACTCAGAGCGATACAAGAAGACGGTGACAGGCTGCATTGTTTGGAGAATAAGCACATTATCAGTGTCGACCATCTTGACCGAGACGTGCTGATCCAGTTATTCCGCCTCGCCGCGAAATATGAAAGTAACCCTGCAAGGTTCAGCTCGCCGCTCAGTGGCAAAATTTTGATCAGTGCGTTTTATGAACCCAGCACCCGCACCCGTCTGTCGTTTGAAAGTGCATGGCATCGCTTAGGGGGCGACATTATGTCGATCACCGATCGCTCCTCAACGGGCATAGCGAAAGGGGAGTCGCTGCAGGATGTCGCCGAGATGTTCAATAATTATGGCGATTGTGTCGTCTTACGTGACACCTCAGTGGAGTCTATTGAAGAGATGATCCACAGCCTACGCATTCCAATTATCAACGCTGGTAATGGCATTGATGAGCACCCAACACAAGCGATGTCCGATCTATACACTATCTTCAAATGGCGGCCGTCGTTATTACTCCCTGACAGCGAAGCCTTTAGTCCTATAAAAATTGGTGTGATTGGCGTGCCGAGTCAAATGCGTACGGTACGTAGCCTGTTGAAAATGTTTACGCATTTTCCGCGTATTGTGGACGAAATATTCCTGCTCTATGACGAGAGTGTCGAGGAAGCGGTGTCGAGTGAGCAATTAGCCCAGCTAGAGGAGGCGGGGGTTAAGGTGTCTATCGGCTATGACTTGAACGCCGTTTTACCTGAGCTTGATGTGGTGTATATCAATTCCATTGCATGGGTTGGTGAAAGCTTCGAAACCTATGGAAAGTCGTTTAAATTGAGCGCAGATTCCCCTTTTAAGCCCGATGCGATAGTGCTTCATCCTCTGGCTCGAGGTGAAGAGCTGTGCACCAGTTTAGATGCCACGCCACACAATTGGTATTTTAGTCAGGCACGTGGTGCCGTCTTTTTACGCCAAGCCTTATTGACCTGTATGGTGCAGCGCGCCAGTACTGTGATGGATGTGATTTAGGGAGATATTATGTGCGGAATTGCTGGTATTTTTTCAACGCAAGCGCAAACACAAATAGATAATCAATTATTGGTAAACATGGCAGCCATTCAACATCATCGTGGTCCCGATGGTTTTGGCTATAAACAAATGGCTGGCGTGGGATTTAGTCACGCCAGACTGTCGATAATCGACCTCGACGAAAAAAGAGGGCGACAGCCCTTTATTAGTTCTGATAAGCGCCTAATGTTGGCGCACAATGGCGAGTTTTATGATTACGCGCGGATCCGAGCTGAGCTAGTAGCAAAAGGGGCAAGGTTCCAAAGTAAGAGCGACTCAGAAATTGCGATGCACTTATATCAGCAGCTTGGCCTCGATGAGATGCTGACACATTTGCGTGGTGAGTTTGCGTTTGCGTTGTATGACCAACAAACCGATACGTTGCACTTAGTTAGAGACCGCTTTGGTATTAAACCTTTGTACTACACCCAAGCAGAAGACGAAATTGTGTTTGGCTCAGAACTGAAAGTGCTGTTTGCCAACCCTAAAGTTAAACGCCGATTCTCAAGTGAAGGCCTATTTCATCAACTGATCCAAGTCATGGTGCCCGGTAGCACGGCGTTTGCGAATGTACATCAAATCAAACCTGGACATGTTGTTAGCATCACCAGAAGTGAACAAGGTTTTAGCATTGAAGATAGACCTTATTGGGATGTTAACTTTCCGACGGCGCAAGCGTATTTAAATAGCAAAGATGAGGCATACTACATTGATGGCGTGCGCAAACAGCTGCTAGAAGCGGTGCAGTTGAGACTCACCGCGGACGTTCCGGTAGGTTGTTACTTAAGTGGTGGCATAGACTCATGCGCTATTTTGGGCCTGTCTTCGGCTGCGGCACAGACACCAATTAAGGCTTTTACCATAGGCTTTGATAGTGCAGAGTACGACGAAACGCCGATTGCACAACAGATGGCACAAGCCACCAAGGCCGATCATCACATTATGTCGTTAAGCGGTGACGAGCTATATGGGCATTTTGAGCGAACTTTATGGCATACCGAACGAACTATTTATAACACGCTTGGTGTTGCGAAATACTTGATGAGTCAGCAAGTTAACGAGTCTAATTATAAAGTTGTGATGACCGGAGAGGGTTCCGATGAACTTTTTGCGGGTTATCCAGCATTTAGAAAAGATCTGTTTTTATATGGCTTAGATGAACTTGATGACACCGAAAAGGCCCAGTGGCAAACCATGCTGGAAGACAGCAATAAGTTGTTTAAGGGCGCCATGCTTTCCCGTGAGCAATACGATAGTGCAGCGTTAGATGAGGTGGTTGGTTTCACACCAAGTTGTTTGCAGCCTTGGTTGTCGTGCAGTCACTTTGCCCATCAACTCGTTGCCGCCGAACACAGAGAAATACTCACGGGTTATGATGCAGGCAAAGCAATCGCTGAGACTTTAAACGATGCCATGTTGGAGTCCCGTCATCCACTCGACAAAGCCCAGTATGTGTGGATTAAAACCATGCTTGAGGGGCAAATATTAACTTGGGGCGGTGATAGGGTCGACATGGCCAATTCGATGGAGGCAAGGCCTGCCTTTTTGGATCATCACCTCGCTGAGTTTGCCTTTACCATTCCCCCGCAATATCGCATTAAAGACCGTAAAGAAAAGTATGTATTACGTGAAGCGATGAAAGGGCTGCTGCCAGAAGTGCTGTATGAACGAGAAAAGTTTGCTTTTATGGCACCACCGGCGCACTCGGATAAGAAAAAATGGGCGTCAATGCGCGTGCTGGCTGATAAATACTTATCTAGACAAGCTGTAGAAGCCGCAGGTTTATTAGACTTTGAAGCGGTAAATGCGCTATTTGAGTTACATGAATCGCCAGACGCCGATGATTCACTCAAAGTGCAACTCGATGCCGTGATCAATCACTTACTTGGTGTGCAAATACTGCACAAGCAGTTTATTGCCGCAGATTTACCACAATTTGCTGCCGCTGAAGCGGAGCGCCTTGGTTGGAGGGCTGCCACAAACTAACGTTGGTCTTATTGGTATTACAGAAAACAAGGAAATAAAAAGGCGATGCACCAACAAGCGCATCGCCTTTTTGATTTAATCCCTAAGATTAATCCCTTAGATTAAAAGTAATAACCGAAGTTAATGTTGAAGCGACGCTCGCTTTCGTCACTATCGCCTGCGATTGAACCACCAATAAATGGCTGGTTTTTCGCGTGAACTAAATCAACATAGGTGAAGAATGCACCCGCAGCGAGTGACACACCTGTGACATTCATCCAAGTGTCTTCGGTGTTATCGGATTTGTCGTAAATAATACCGAAGTCGTTATAAAATTGCAGATCGGTAATTGGACCGAACTCAACTGGCAGGTTGTACGCTACATTAAAGTTCGACATGGTGGCTTCTGCTGCGATGGAATCATAAAACGCATAAGCACCGACGGCCATACGGTTTACGTCATCAATATCGTACTGGTACTCACCGTGTTGTAGCTGTAAGTTCCAAGGGCCAATGTTACTATTTAAATGCAGTGCCCACGCGTTGTAATCACCTGCTCGGTCGTTACCATCGTGAAGGCCACCGGCAAGGCCAGAGACGCCAATTTCAGTTGTGCCACCGTTGTGTTCAATATGATACGCGTAGCGACCAACAAAGGTGTTGTATTCCCCGATTGGTTGCGTTGGGTCGTCATAAACGCCATCGCCCGCTTTACGGAAACCCACCACGTCATAAGAGTAGCGATCGCTGCGGTCATCCACGTAACCATCGACACCACCTAGCTCATCGTTTTTGAAAAAGCCAAGGTCAAGCTGCCAGTTTTCCGCCACTTTACGTTTAAATACCACCCCCATGTCGTGGTCGTCTTCAAGACCAATGTAATAGGTGGTGTTAAAGAACCAGTTATGCGAATTGTAAGGTGAGTTACCAAAAGGCACTTTAGTCATACCAACCTGAGCTTGCCAATGTTCGGCAAAGTCATAATCTAGGTAAGCGTATTTTACCGCAGTCATATAGTCGAAAAAGCGGATTTCGGCATTTAAGCCAAAGCCACCGACATTACCAGAGAAGTTCAGTCTGAAAATATCGAAGTCAAAATCGCCACCACGGTTCTTGTTGTCATCGTCATAAGACGTATGGCTGTAGTTTGTTCTGATCGCGCCGCCGACTTTGATGGTCGGTTTTGTTTCAGCTGCCGCAACTTGAGTTTTAGTTTCAGCTTCGGCTTTTTCAGCCTTGGCGATTTTTTCCTGTTGTGCTCGCGCCTGCTCTTTTTGTTCTAGCTGCGTAAGCTTCTTCTGAAGTTCAGCTAATTGGCGCTTTAACGCGTCAATTTCTGAGTTTTCGGCAAGCACTGAATTAGAGCAAAGTGCTAGACCTAATCCGAGTGAGATGATTGAAAGTTTTAACATAGTTGTCCCGTTGTTAAATGGTTGAGCGCAAAAACCTCTTACAAATTGTAGACCACTAAACCTATCATTGCAGAAAGCAGATAAATTTTATGGTCCTTGATTGAATTATCCATAGTAACACTGTGGCCTATCTGACCTCAAAGTTACCCAACATTTAACCATATCTAAGATGAATATAAGGCGAACAAGTGATCACATTTGTATGTCATTCTTGCCCAATAGCCTATCCCTCACTATATTTTTACTATCTGTGAAATGGTGTTTATTCATGAATATATCGCAAAAACTAAAGCTGTCTTTCGCAACAGCAATCGCGCTTCCTTTGTTAATCATCGCGGGGCTTATTATCAGTCAAACTCGGCAGCAGGGAATAGAGACCTTCTCGGAGCTCAGTGATCGAGAGGCGCTACAGGTTGAGAATGGTATCCAGATGTTTTTTGATGAAATTGCAAAAAACGTAGACTATTTAGCAACCCATGCACAGGTCTTGAGTGCGCAGCAAGACGTGAAAACTTATATGGATACAACCAGCACCACTCGACTTAATTCGAAAGCAGGAAGCAAAACAGAGCAAGCGGCGTATTCGCTATTTGAGCACTTTGGTAACACGCACCCCGGTATTGCCTATATCTACATGGGAAATCAGCAAGGTGGTTATATTCAATGGCCTCTAGGTGAAGTGAATGCAAACTACGACCCTAGGCAGCGTCCTTGGTATCAAACAGGACAATCAGGAAATGGCGAGACGATCCGCACCAGCGCCTATTATTGGGCGCCGGATGATATGGTGATTGTGTCGACGGTAAAAGCGGTAACTGTCAATGGTCAAACCGTGGGTGTCCAAGGTATGGACGTGTCACTACAAGGGTTGACCAAAATCATCCGCAATATCAAATTGGGCGAGACCGGCTATTTAATGCTAGTGGAAGACACTGGAAATGTGTTGGTCGATGCCAAGTTCTCCGAACATAGATTTAAAAAGTTGGCAGACATTGCTGACGGCCGCTATCGTGAATTGGCTCAAAATAAAGATGGGCTATTTGAGCTCGAAATTAACGGGCAAGACTACTTTGCCAACATCTATACAGCACCCAAATTAGGCTGGAAGTTTATTGGTTTAGTTGAAAAAAGTGAGGTAATGGCTGCAGCCAATGCGATGACGCTGACAATATTGATTCTAAGTGCCGTCCTGATCACCGTGTTCCTGTTACTGGCAAGTTATATTTCTAAGTTGATTTCAGCACCCATTGTAGAAGTGAGTGATGGCTTAACTGAAATTTCGCAAGGCGGTGGTGATTTAACTCAGCGTTTAGACATTAAAGCTCAGGATGAAACAGGCAAACTGGCGACGAGCTTTAATTTGTTTTTAAATCTCATTGCTGAGTTGGTGACGCAAATCAATGAGTGTGCACAGCAAGTTAATGAAACCTCACGACAAACCGCTTCGCAGTCTGATCAGCTCACGGGCGCTACCAGTCAACAACAGCAAGCGCTTGAAATGGCTGCCACCGCAATTAATGAGATGGCGGCAACGGCAAACGAAGTAGCGGCAAGCTGTGCCAATGCGGCTGAGCTGGCCGGACAAACTCAGCAAGCATCTGAGCTGGGCCAAAGGGTGATCACAGAATCTGTCGAAAGCGTGACAACATTATCTGAAGTGATCAATAAGGCAACCGCAGATATCATGCAGCTCGACACCGAAAGCGAAAATATTATGTCGATACTCAGTGTGATCCGAGGCATTGCAGAGCAAACTAACCTTTTAGCATTAAATGCTGCAATAGAGGCGGCACGCGCAGGTGAACATGGTCGTGGCTTTGCCGTTGTGGCTGATGAAGTGCGAGCGTTGTCGCAGCGTACCTCTGAATCGACGGAAGAAATTGCCTCTCAGCTTGATAAGCTTAGAAAAATGACGGAAATGGTGTCGGGAGAAATGAAGCGCAGTCTAACGCGCACGGAGCAAACGGTTGAACTGACAAACTCAGCGCAACAACAATTTAGTGAAATTACCCAAGCGATTGTCAATATTAGCGACCTTAACACGCAAATTGCCACTGCTGCTGAAGAGCAGCAACATGTTGCCGAAGATATCAATCGTAACGTGGTGGAAATTAAAAATGCCGCGGATAGCGTGAGTGATATTGCTGTGAATACTAATCAAAATGGCGTGAGATTACATTCATTGTCGAGCACGCTCACAGAGCTGGTGGGCAAATTTAAAGTATAGCTTTAGCCCAATCCTCAAGTTCCATAAACCGTGAGAGCAAGACTCTCACGGTGCTACCGTATTGGTATAATTGAATAAGTTTCAAATTGGATGGATAACAGTTTACTCGTAGTATTTAAGTGGTAAGGTAGGCATATCATTGAGTTGACGTAGGAATCACCATGGAATTATCACCTTCAGTTTCAATCGAGCGCACTGAGTCCGGACTTGAATATATTTGGGTCGACAGTGCATTTTGCCAAGCGAAGATCTTTTTACAGGGCGCGCAACTGACTGAGTTTACGCCGGCAGGAAAAGGCAATTTAATTTGGGTTTCTGAGGCAGAAGATTACCTTGAGGGCAAACCAGTACGCGGTGGTATTCCAATCTGTTGGCCTTGGTTTGGTGTACATAGCAAAGCGGATTGGCCAATTCATGGGGTTGCTCGCAAGCTACTTTGGCGCGCGCACAGCGTTGAAGAAAAAAGCGAAGAAATTACCGTTAAACTCACACTACCGATGACCTTAGTTGAAGCGCAATACTGGCCACACACATCACAACTAGAAGTCGAGTTTGTGTTATCAGACAAGCTTGAGGTGCGGCTCACGAATATCAATACTGGTGATGCGCCATTTACGTTAACGCAAGCCCTACATACGTATTTCCCAACTCCAGAAGTAAGTAATACTACGGTAGACGGGTTACAAGGCGCGAAATATATCGAATTTGATGAAGGTCCATTTGAGCAAACCGAAGTGGTTGGCTTTGCCCGCGAAACCGATATGGTGTACACCCAAGCAAGCCCAGTGCAAACCATTAACACGCCTGCGGGCATTATTGAAGTAAAACGTGAAAACTCAACTTCTTGTGTGCTTTGGAACCCATGGATTGAAAAGTCACAGCGTTTAAGCAACTTTAATGATGATGAATACCACAAGATGTTGTGTTTAGAAGCCTGTAACGTAATGGACGATGCCGTGCAACTTGCACCGGGTGAAAGTCATACGCTAAGTACAATCATCCGTTGGTTGTAATCCTATACTCGCGGAGCACACCATGCTCCGCTGAAACCCTGTAACAATAAAAATTCTCCCTATGGAAAAGCCCACAATACTGGTTATCGATGATAACGCCGAAGTACGCCTCAGCGCCGTATTCTTTTTAGAAGATCAAGGTTTCAATGTAATTGAGGCGGCAACCCTTGAACTTGCCAAGCCACTGCTCACCGCTAAGCAAGTGTCATTAGTCTTGCTCGATATGAACTTTTCCCGCGATACCACTTCAGGCAATGAAGGGCTAGACTTTTTGCGCTGGCTACGTGACTCCAATCTTAATGTGCCTGTGATCTGTATTACCGGTTGGGGAAATGTCGCGTTAGCGGTGTCTGCAATGCAGCTTGGTGCGAGCGACTTTATAGAAAAGCCATGGGATAATCAGCAGCTGCTGCAAGCCGTGCAGCAACAACTCAAAATATCATTAAAGCAATCGAGTATCGTAGCAAAACACTGCGAGCGCGGCGCGTTTCAATGGCGCTCTCAGGCGATGCAATCTTTATATAAGCAGCTTGCTAAAGTAGCAAAAACCGACGCTCGGGTGCTGCTTACTGGGCCAAGTGGAGCGGGGAAAAGTCATTTAGCTCAGTGGTTACACCAACAATCTAATCGTTCAGCAGGGCCTTGGGTTGAAGTGAATATGGGCGCGGTGCCTGAGTCATTGTTCGAAAGTGAGATGTTTGGTCACAGCAAAGGGGCGTTTACGGATGCAAAGCAGCATCGTGTTGGTCGTTTTGCGATGGCAAAGCAAGGTACGCTATTTCTTGATGAAGTTGCGACTATTCCACTTCCTCTTCAAGCAAAACTACTGCGGGTGCTGGAAAATGGCAGTTATGAAGTTGTGGGTAGCAGTCAGACGCAACAAGCGGATTGCCGACTTATTTGCGCAACCAACACCAATCTTGACGCTTTAGTGAAAGCTTGTGAGTTCCGAGAAGACTTGTTATATCGCATCAACACGATTGTGATTGAAGTGCCGAGGCTCGCCGAGCGGTTTGGCGATATTGTGCCGTTGGCCGAGTATTTTGTCGCTAAATTTTGTGCGCAGTATGGAGAGCCAATTCGTGAACTTAGCCCAGCGGTTAAAGCTGCATTGATTGAACACGCTTGGCCTGGCAATGTACGTGAGTTAAGTCACGTCATGGAGCGTGCCGTGTTAATGGCGGAGGGCTTGCAAATTGAGCTCAGTGATTGCCAACTACGCTTTACCACTGCACCTAAAGTGACCAGTGATATGCCAAGCAAGACCTTGCAACAAGTGGAGCAAGAAATGGTGGAGCAAGCGATGCAACGCGCCCAAGGCAATGTCGCAGAAGCCGCTAAAATACTCGGGCTCACGGCCTCTTCTCTTTATCGGCGTTTGGAAAAATATGGCCTTAAAACATCTGGCTAGCGCCGAGTGGCGGCTTGGAGCCTACTGTACGCTGTTGACCATTAGCTGTACGGTTTTACTGACTTTGCTGCTTTTGCAATTACAGCTTGGGGTAATGTGGGTGGCTGTCGTATCGGTGAGTGTATTGGGGTTATTGGGCGGGTTACAAAAAATACTGTTGTCTCACCTTAAGCGTATTGCCATGCGTGCTAATTGGCAGCTAGAAGCGATTGCACAAAGTGATTTTACTCAAACCATTAAGCCACATTATACGGCGGGCGTGGTGGCTGAATTTGAACAGCGCTTGCTGGCCTTAAGTGCACAGCTACACAGTCAAAAGCGCCGCTATCATAGTCAGCAGTTTATCATTTATCAGCTCATAGACAGCCTTAATACGCCTATTATGATGTTTGACGAAAAACTCAAACTTGCCTATGCCAATGGGGCATTTGAGTCGCTTTATCATCGCCCTTGGTTAGAGTGTAAGGGAATAAGCGCGGCTCAGTTTGGGTTGGTGCAACAAGATAATCACTGGCATTTTGCAGATACAGCGCAGCAATCTCGGTGGCAACTGCAAAGCAGTGAATTCTTTCAAGAGGGTAAACAGTTTTCTTTACTCGTCGCACTCGATATCACCAAGGCATTACGTAAAAAGGAGCTGGCTGCTTGGCAACATTTAATCCGAGTAATAAGCCATGAGATCCACAACAGTTTGACGCCCGTAAGCTCCCTAGCGCAAACCTTATTGGCAAGAACGAAGGACGAAAAAGAGCAGCATGCGCTAAGTGTTATTGGTCAGCGTTGCCAGCATTTACAACAATTTGTGAGCCAATACGCCAAGGTTACGCAAACCCCAAGGTTAGATCGGGAGTCAGTCTCCATAATGCTGTTACTGTCTTCTGTTGCTGCGCTATTTGAGGATACTGATATCCAAGTAAATTGCACCGTGAATACGCTTAATCTTGATAAAACCTTAATCGAGCAAGTGCTGATTAACTTAGTTAAAAACGCCATTGAGGCCAGTGGTGAAAATACCAAATTGATGCTACATGCTTATTATCAGCAGCAACGAGTGGTGATTGATGTACAAGACAATGGCCCGGGCTTTGCCAACCTAGATAACATGCTTACTCCCTTCTATTCCACCAAAGAAGATGGGCAGGGAATAGGTTTAACCTTTAGTCGCACCATTGTGGAGTTACACGATGGACAACTTAGCTGTCACAACACAGACTCAGGTGGATTAATAAAAATCACCTTGCCTTATTGATAATGATTATCATTAGCATATAATTAAAGCTCCTTCAAAACTTTGGCAAGGAGTTACCATGTTAGTCACTTATCTATTGGCCAGCGGCTTTATCTTTATGGCGTATACTTACTCCAAATCATTCAAACAACACGCGAAAACCAAAGCAAAACTGGCGGTGTTATTGAGCGCGAGTTTAATCGCCGTGGCAAAATGGCAGGCGGGGTTGAGTTCAACCGTGGTATTTTTTGTGTTTGCAGTGTCTCTTGGGGTACTTAGCTTGTTCATCACCCTTGCACAGCCACAAAAGCACTGAAAAAAGTACTAATATTACAAGCGCGCATTTAGAGCAACTAAAGAGCTGCTTACCTCAAAATAGACGTTTTAAGGTGTAACGTGCGCAAGAAATTGTTACTAAAAAGCACACTTTTTCTTTACATCTCTTGTTAAGCTAGCGCAACTGGAATTATTTAGGAAAGGTAATGCGAGCGCTACTGATAATTTTTGTGGCTTTTACTAGCTTTGGTTTACAGGCTAAGTGGCAAACCATTAAAACCGAAAACTTCAATGTGCATTATCCTCAGTCGCTTCAGCAATGGGCGTATTCTGCAGCAAATGAGCTGGAGGTGGTGCGAGATAAAGTGCTGGCACAGCAAGGCAGAGCCCTGAGTGAACGTGCTGATGTGATCATTTACGACCCAGAAAATGCGGCTAATGGCTTTGCACTACCCAGCACAGATAAACCAATGATGGCGCTGCAAGCAACGCCGCCTCAAGCTGACTCCGTAATAGCAAATAACACCAGTTGGCAGCAGTTGCTCATTTTGCACGAATATATTCACCTTGTTCATCTGTCACAGCCTAGCCGTAATCAATGGCGACAACATCTCAGAGATTGGCACGATATTACTGACTTGCTCGATGCAGTATTACCGCGCTGGGTCAGCGAGGGTTATGCGACCTTGCTGGAGTCTAGATTAACGGGACGAGGACGCTTATACGATAATTACAGTGAGAGCATTGTGCGTTATTACGCGCAGCAAGGCGCATTACCGACCTATAGCGCTTTAGATAATGGCGACAAGTCTTACCTTTCCAATTCCATGGCATACTTAGTAGGCGTACGTTTTCTAGCATGGCTTGAGGATAATTATGGCGCAGAGACGCTAGATGCAGTGTGGACAAGAGTGCAGGCGGTGGAATCTCGCAGTTTTGAAACCGCATTTAGTGGTGCTTTTGGAGCGCCGGCAAGCCAGTTATATCGTCGCTTTATTGTTGAATATAGCTATCAGGCCATGCAGCAAGAGCTGGCCTTGGTTCCGACACAGAGTGAGCTTTGGCAGCAGTTCGCATATGCTGCTCGAGATATCGCGTTCTCTCCAGATGGCAGTCAGTTTTTGGTGGTAGAGCAAAATCGTAAACGCCAAGTCACACTCAATATCTACGAAAATAAAGAAAATGTAGAAGCCATTGAGCAATTTAATAAGCGCAATGAAGCAATACTAAATGCTGATCCTAAAGATATTGTGGATATCGCACCTGAAGCCTTTCCAAAAAAGCGACTTGCGCAGCTTAATGCTCACAATTTTGCTGGTATCTATTACCCCCAGTGGCTGAATGACAGCCATATTTACTTCGTTGCAAAAGCGCCAGCTGCAGACGATACCTTTATCAATGATTTGTTTGTCTGGAAAGTTGGTACTGGAAAGCCTAAGCAACTAACCGAAGGCGCGGGTATTCGTCGCTTTAGTATTGTTGATACTAATACCATTATTGCGGAGGTGTCTCGTTTGGGTTACTCACAGCTAGTGACCATAGAGCTGAGCTCAGGCAAGCAAATGCCGATCACCACAAGTAAGCTTGGGGATGTCCATGACTTTCCTGTGCTCTCTAATAAAAAGACCACATTAGCCTATGTGCATGTTACTCCTAACAAGCGCTGGCAACTTGTTGTTAAAGATCTCAGCCATGATGCAACCGAAATCGTCTACTTACCCAAGTCACATCAATACCTTTCGGGGCTAACTTGGTCTCATGATGATGACAAGTTGTACTTTATTTCCGGAGTCGCAGGCCACTTAGCGGTGATGCGTTATGATGTGGCGAGTAACATACTTGAAACCTTACCTGTGAGTGCTAAACCGCTTGAGCAAATTATTACCCATTCACAGCAGTTACTGGTGAGCTATGCGACCCCTGAAGGGGTCAAGGTTAACAAAATAGTGTCTCCGGCTTGGCGCACCGTGAGCGTGTTGGAGCAAGTGGATGAGGCGGAACAAAAAGAGCTGCATCCTCATCAATTACCTGCGGCTAAGATAGATCAAACCGCGCTGCCCAGTTCTGATTATTCTGTGTTCGAACAGTCTTATTCTGTCGCCTTATCAGGCGCATTAAATAGCGCCTCTTTTGATAGTTTGGGCGTGGCATTAAAAGGGCAGGATGTGCTGCGCCAACTTGCTTGGCAGCTTGGAGCCGAGAAAAGTATCAATAATGGCGCGTTGATGGGCGCATTTGCCCAACTTGAATATCGTCATGAAAACTGGAAAACGACGTTTGATGCTGGATATCAAGAGCTAGAAGCGGATAAGCAGTCTCGCTCGCCACAAGCAAATACTTCGAATGAAAGCAGCTTTAAGCAATTTGCCTTGTCATCTAGCTATCGTTTTGGTGAAGCATTGAATTACCTCGCTCCTGAATTGGGTGTTATTCGTGTGCAACATGGTGAAAAGACATGGAGCGGCGGGCGTTACGGCTTTAACGGTCGTGCAATGTGGGATACGCAGCAGCATGGTGTAGCACTGCAAGTCTCTGCAGCTCAGTGGCTAGGTGAATTAGATGGTTTTGATTATCAGCTGAGTTTTTTCGCTAAAGCATGGCAAATTCCATTCTATGCATCGGTCGATAGCCGCTACAGCAGCGAATTACCCCTATCTGTGGGTGGTGGAGCGCTTACCAGCACTAGTATTAGTAACAGTTTGCACGCTGTCAGCGAACCTATGTTGCCGCATCTATTTGCAACGGGAAGCCGCTATTTAGGCTATGAATTTGCAACTTCATGGCAGCAGGGCAAACCTAAGTTATTTTATAAGCAGCATCAGTTAGATGGAGAAGTGATTGGACAAAATTACGGTATTAAGATGCGCTTACCTTTGTCTCGAGTGATATTAGATAAGGCCGCTGATTTTGCTCCTGCCGGATTAACCGATCTACAGTTTAGTGCTGGAGTTGGTCGTATAGAGGGGCGTAACATGACCAATGAAAACCGTGTTTGGTTTAGTGTTTGGTATGAGTTGTAGGTAATCGCTGAAGATTGCTATCAAATAAGCGGGGGCGAGCCCCCGCAAATCATTCAGTTTGTTTATTCGAAGTTTAGGCTAGTTGTGATCTGCTACGATTTGCAAACCTGAGTAAGCATTGTAACCGCGGATCATCACCCAATAACGCCCAGCCCCTTCATTTAGGCTGCAAGACTCAGTATTACCGGAGCGATAAGGGCGACAAGTCCAATTGCTGGTTGTAGGTTCTGCACCTTTAAGTACGTACATATCAGCATCACCAGTGCCACCACTTGTATTGAATGTCACTGTATTCGCGCCAGCAGGCGCATCGTAATAGAAGAAGGTTTCACTGCCTCTAGCACCCGCAAGCCCCGTTTTTGCAACTCCCTTGATAAGCTTTTGCTCTTCACCTGGCAGCGTCACGGCAACTTGTTGTGTTGTTGACGCAGTGTCACCATTACTATCTGTCACGGTGAGTTCTACGGTATAGCTGCCAGAGTTTGTGAAGCTATGTGAAGTTTGCGCGCCTGAAGCGGATGCGCCGTCACCAAACTGCCAACTATGCTGTGTAATAGAACCATTTGGTGAACTAGAGCCCGAGCCATCGAAGCTGCAGCTTAGGTCATTACAGCTGTAAGTAAATAACGCAACCGGCAATGGATCGGTAGTGCCGTTATCACCAACAGGGATTTGGCCACCAAAGTGAGTAGAAACCTGAGGCCAAATTAAGCTAATTTTAGCGCCTTTATTGGTACAGCCACCTAAGTGGTGTAGTGCAACAACATTATTGGTTGAGGCTGCAAGCACTGGTGAACCTGACGAGCCGCCAATAGTGTCGCAGTAATAGCCTATATCTGTACCAGTACCTCGACCATTCGCCGTTGCTTGGTTAACAGAGCACAGTCCATTGGTGTCTTGATCAGACTCAATCGACAGCTCTTTAGGGTTACCTGAACCATGTTGAGGTATGTAAATACGCTCGCCCTGCGATGGATTTCGCACATCTAAGCCAAAATAACCAAACGGCTGGGCCTTGGCGAAATCATTGATGGTAAACAGCGTATAATCTAGCGTGTAATCTGTTTTAAGGAAGTCTTTACCTGTGACCTTAACCACGGTCTCGCGCTGGCTGCCGTTACAGCTCGTACTTTGATAGTTAAACCATACCTCAGTATTCGCCAGCTCCGATGCTGATCCCACGCAGTGATTATTGGTAAACATGCGGTTATCTGCACCAACACGCCAACCCGTACATAAACCACTACCGTTCATAAGCAGTCTAGCAACTGGACGTGAACGCTCGAACTCTACCGGATGCGATTGCGCCCAGCACTTTACGTCTTTACGTTCCATCGCACCACAAGTTGACATGGGCGTCACATCGGTCAGGCCCTCAACAGTTGCTTGCCCTTCAGTACCATGATAGTAAAAATCGATCTCGGGTGTTTTGCCCGCATTACCCTGACCTGGGGTATATTCAATGATGACTTTATCAGCAGAGACTGACATAGCAGAAAACTGTTTAACGCCGTCATCGCCGAGGTCTGGATCAACTGTTGCTGCGCGGAGGCTTGCTTGGGTGTATTCATAGCGCTCGCCACTATCCTCCGAGCGAACAACGAGTTTACCGCCGCTTGCAAGATTGAGGTTTTTAAAGTGTAGTTTGATGTAGCTTGCATCTGGGTGTGAAACTGTTTGCACAATGGTCTGTGTAGACGTTGAAGTATTTGTAGCACTGTTTTGAGTAATAAGTGGAAGGTTAAGTTCGTACTTTTTACCAATCATTGCTTTGCTAGCTTTGCTGGTATATTCCATCATCTGAGCTTCCGTTAATGGCGCTTGTGCCATCGCGATACCAGATGCAAAACCTAATGCTGTGACAAGAATGTGTCGTTTCATTGTTATTCCTTTTGAGTGTGTGGTTATCCAACTTGAAATAAAAAAGTTGGGCGTCGTTCAGTACCAAGCCTTGGGTGCACTGTAGGGCACGACCAGTTGGTGGTATGTTTTTTGAACATCCACACACCAAAATAGAAACAATAATGTGATTTGTAAAGTTTTATATATATTATTTTAACATGAATTTTACTTTATTCATGCTATTCCCTGTTTTATGACTTATTTTATATCCTCATTACGAACCAATAAATGGTTCAACATGTTTTGCTTGGCGGTGTACAGGTCTTTTTTGTATTGCTCTTTGGACTTAATGACTGCTTGCTCAAAATATTCAAACGCGGTTTGGTATCTTTGCTCTAAATAAGCAATTTTCCCGAGCTCGACATAAACTTCCGGCAAGTAATGATAATTCAACAATAAAGGTTCAATAAGCTCTTTGGCTTTTTTATAGCGCTGTTGCTTTATGTAGCTCGAAGCTAACGAGAGGGTATCGAAAGGGGAGGTAGGGCTTTTTTCAAGCTCCGCTAGGATCATATTCTTGAGATTAGTTTGGTCTTTGGGAATATAGTTAAGGTAATTCAATAATAAATTGGTGCTGGTGAGGTGATTGTTGAAGGCATAATCATAGATTTGCTTCGCACTATTTCTATCACCAACATGCTTATGTAACAGCGCGGCAATATTGATAGCTTCAGCGTCTCTTGGGGCGTATTTGAGTGCAGCAGACAACAAAGAATAACTCATATCATAGTCAGCTTCCAACAAAGCGGAAACGGCCAAATTGGTATAAAACTTTGCGACTAAATCTTCATACTGCGCATTCCCTGAGAATACACTATCCTGCTCAGGGAAATAATCAACAACAGTTCCGCTAAAGAAAAGTCTGTTATTTAGAGTTGCTAATTCTTCCTTTGGTGTAATTAGTTTTGTCTTAAAATGGCTTGATGTGAGTACGAAATTTTGATTCTTCTGATAGATGGGAAAGCTATCGACTTTGGCGTAACTAGTTTCAATACCGAGAATATTGGCATAGGCCTGAGATAATATAGCTAGAGAAATGCAATTTCCGGACTGCTAATTTAGCAACTCACTGGCTATGAATGTTTCGCCGTCGTAAGAAAAGTGGCCAATTTTTGCCTGAAGGAAATTACCAAGAATTTCGTCTTTGGTTACATTTTTACCTCTGAACCGCTCAACATAGGTTAATAAAGCTTCTTCTTCTTGCTTAGGTAAAGTGAAGATTTGTTGTTCTGAAGGAACTGATTTCAGCGCAAAAAGAGAGTGGTTGAATAGAGAAGTTACATCTACCTTCTGTCTCATGTCTGCTGTAGTGGTGTGAGTGGAATTGCATCCGCTCAAGCCAATGCTAGTAAGTATAATGAGTAGCCACTTCATAGTAATTCCTTGTATTTATTTATATACACCTGTATTTCAGCCTTGCCATCTATTCAAAGTTGGATGTTAGGCGTCCAGTTGTATTTTAAAAGTTAGCTCTTAAAATGCGCGCCTTCAAAAATAAAACCTTAAAAATCATAAATTTACAATGTGTTTTTAAAAGTTTTACAGCACTTTAACTTTGCAACAATTTAGACATTTGGAGTTGGCATTGAGCGAATATTTACCGATCGTTTCTTCTTTCGTTTTGGTTTTAAGCTTTGTTCCTTTGATTAGGAAGATCCGTAAAAATCGCAGTGTGTCAGGTGTATCACTGTTAATGATGAGTTTTGGTGTTGCACAAAGCTCTTACTTTATTGCCTACAACGTTTTCTTTGAACGTTTTTTTATGGTGCTGCCTTTTGTTATTACTGGTTCTTTAAGTGCACTTATTTTATATTATTTTATTCGGTACAACGCAAGCTCGAAACAGCGTAATCAATTAGCACTCTTGCTTGCTTTGTCGACGTTGCCATTTGGGCTTTTATTGGCAAAGGACATTGAAGCAGCGGCGTTGCTAAATGCGTTAACTTACTTAGGGCTAGTGATGAGTTCAATTCGCGTTATGCCACAAACCTATAAAACGATTAAAAGCGGTGATGTCTCTAACTTAAGCGCTAGGTATTTCTCACTGCAGTTTTTAGCGGGAGGAATTGGATTGGCTGCTGAACTGAGCTTAGGTCATGTTAGCGTGGCTCACGTGTTGATGTTTGTGATGATTTTACTGACTAATGCCGCGCAATTAGGTTGTATTCAGTACTATCGCTCTAAACCTGCTTTAGCTTAGTAATATAAACGGACAAAATAAGGGCTAGCAAATTGCTAGCCCTTAACGTTTTCGCTCATTTCACTCGCGTAATACAAAAGCTTTTGAGTTACGCTTCTAGCGCTTTTGTGATCATACGGTCGATATACGCTTTATGTGCCTTAGTTGCCTGATCGGCACCCCAAGCTGTGCTCTTATCCAAAATACTCTGCAGCTGGAATAGTGCAGCTGCTTTTGCCAAATTGTCGTATTTGCTCGCTTTACTCAAGCCTGCGACATTAATCAAGCGAGAAACGTACTCTATTTGCAGGTTTTGGCTTAGTGTCGTTGCATTCTTATCAGTAACGAAAATAGCGGCGGTCAGGTCGTTCATAACCTCGTTTAGGCTGTATTCGTTACCATAGTACGCAGAGTCGCTGATACGCTGTAATACATTCGCGTGTAGTACCTGGTCTAGTACCGACTTTTGCATACCAAGTACCATCTTATGGACTTTAGGGTCTTCGTTCTTACCATAATGGTTAAAGCCACGGCGCTGTGCTTGCATGTAGTTATAAAGAGGCTGCATATTTTCAAGCACGGTCGGTGCGAACACCATTTCCTTAAGCGCGGTCATTGCTGCTTTTTGGCGCGCAAGTGGTACTGGTGTAAATGGTTTTGTTTCACCTTCTGTGCCTACTACGCTGCGCTCAACGTATACACCGCCAATTTGGCGTGAAATCACAGTTGCTTGAGCACGGTATTGACCAAACAGCATATTCGCTGAGGTTAATAACTGTTGGTTAGACTGACCTTCAACACGCGCTTTGCCTTTTAGTTCGGTGAATAAATGGTTGACCAGAGTCATGCGGTCAACGCCGTATGTCACCGGATCTGACGATAAGTCGCCAATCATCACGCGAGGATCAATATGACGGCCTGGCGCACGCATATCGTCGGCATCGTTGCCAAAAGCTAAGCCATGTTCGCCAGAACGAGATAAGATCTTTTCAAGGCGCAGTTGCTCTTGGGTGTCATCGTTAAGTGCCGTGCTGTAGCCAAATTCTATTGCCCAGTCATCATATGGACCCGGTTTGGTTTGGAAGATATCACCTTGTTCCATACCTAGCGGGGCGATGTTAGCTGGTGCGTAGTCCATCACGGAGCCAGTTACGATACCTTGTGTTTTTGACTTGTCGTGTACTTCTTTAGGACCCCACAAAATCGAAGATTTCATGTTGTGGTTTAGACCTAAAGTGTGTCCTACTTCGTGAAGAACCAACTGTACTAGGCCTTGTCGTAGCATTTCTTTGCGTTCGATGTCAGCGCCTGTTGCGAGGCTTGCCGTCATCAATTGGCCTTGCATTTCATGTCCAAGCGAGCAGTGTAGTGTATCGCTTGATGTCTCAGCACTATGGCTCATCTGCCCTTGAGAGTAGAGCGAGTCATATATCCAGCGATTACGCATAAACACGTATTCTAGCATGATGTCGGAACCAAGAATTTGGCCGGTAAGCGGGTTTGCTGTTGCCGGACCATAGCCGCCAAACGGTGGGCGAGGTGATGAAGTCCAGCGTAGGACATTGTAGTTGATATCGCCCGCATCCCAAGTGGCGTCGTCAGGCTGTACTTTCACCACAATGGCATTTTTAAAGCCGATTTTTTCAAACGCACTATTCCAACCTAGTACACCATCGCGAACCGTGTCACGCCATTCGACTGGTGTGGTGTTTTCAATCCACCACACGATTGGTTCAACAGGTTCAGAAAGCGCCGCGCTTGGGTCCTTTTTCACTAAGTTCCAACGCTTGATAACGTCTTTATATGGCGTCCAATCTGGTGAAGTTTGCACGTCGAACTGATTGGTGAAATAACCGATACGCGCATCATCGTAGCGAGGTTGGTAGCTATTGTCTGGCAGAGCGACAAAGCTATGTTGTACTTTTAGCGAAACAAAACGTGAGTCTGTTACTGCATTTGAGCCGGCAACTTTTGGGTCTGGGTTACTAAAGACATAATCAACAACGATATCTAAGTTGTTGCTGTATGGACGGTGCTTAACGATTCGAGATTTTTTGTCGTCTAATTTACCAAGGGCAAAACGTTTGCTTGCCTTTTTGTCGTCCGCACGTTTCCAAGGAGACACTTTGTGTAGTGACTCACTTAAAAATAGCTTGTCCGCTTTGAATAAAATTTTACCAACTTCGGCTTTTTCAATATCGATACTGGCAAGCACTGCTTCGCTGATGTTGGCATCGCTCGCGTTTGCGATGGCTGAGTTTTCATCAAAAATAAAACGCGGTGTTTTGCTGATAATATCAATGCGGTCAAAGTGCTTTCTAAATTCAATCAGTTTAGTTTCGCGGTAATTACCTCGAAAATGACCGGCATCGGTAACGCCATCAACAGTGTGTACGAAGTATAAGAAAGGTGTATCAAGTTGCGCCTCATTGAGTTGCATTAAATACTCGCCACTTTCTTTATCTTGATAAAGCGTGAACAGGCCATCGATACTGGTTTTATTTTCGATAAGTGAAGCGATGGTTTTTTCTTCTTCTTTTTTGTCTTTTTTTGCAAAGCTCGGGGCGCTTGCAAAGGTGATCGCGAGGGCAATGCTTAATGCCGTTTTCTTCATAATATTGACTCGAAATGGTAAAAATTAGAGTGTACCCAAAATAATTGGGCCTGTCAGAAACTCAAGGCAAAAGGAGTGTAACAAAAGATAAGCTGCATCTACTGCCGTTACTCTCCGATCCCGGAGTGAATGCTCCGATTTCGGAATATCAGCTGACTTTTTCAGTTACGTGATTTTTAACGTGCTGAAATGTAATGTTATTTCAACTTGGCATAGTTCTCGCTCTTAGCGCTTAGTCAGTTAGGAGGGGAAATGGATCTAGTCAAACCAGCGAAGCCAAAAAAAACCACACACTATATCGTTGTTGCCTGTTTAATGGCGGTGATAGTTGTTTATTTGCTGTGGCAACAATGGGCGTCTCATTCTAGTGTGATGCGCGCTGAAATACTGGTAGCGGAGGTGAAACAAGGACCGCTTACCTTATCAGTAGATAGCTTTGGGGAATTACGTAGTGCTGAGCAGTTTTTATTAAACGCGCAAAGTTCGGCTATCGTTAAAACTATCCACCATAAAGCGGGCGCAATTATTCGTAAAGGAGATGTGATAGCCGAGCTTGTGAGCCCTGATCTGGTGTTGCAAGTTCAGCAAGCCAAACAAGCTCTGCGTCAGTCGCGGACAATAAAAGAGCAGCTGCTACTCACTCAACAACGGGAGCTGTTAAACGAACAAACACAGCTGATGCAAAAACAAGGCGCGCTAAAAACCTTAGTATTGCGTCACCGCGCGGAGCAAAACCTTGCACAACAAGGCATTATTTCTGCGCTGAACTTTGCCCAAACTGAAACCAGTTTGAGTACCTTGCAACATGAAATCACTATGCTAGAGAAGCAAGCTAAACAGTTACAAGCACTACATGGCTCAGCGCTTATTCTTGCCAACGAGGAAATCAATATTCGCGAACAAGAACTCAATAACTTACTAGAAAAACAGCAACAATTAGAGATTAGAGCCAGTACTTCAGGGATCATTGAGCGCATGCCTCTGGCGCTTGGGCAACGAGTCAATGTTGGTGACGAATTAGCATTGATTGGCTCTAACCAGTCGTTGATGGCGGTATTGTCTGTGCCACAATCCCAAGTGCGCTGGGTTGAAACTGGGCAAGACGTTATGGTGAGCATGCAGGCCAACAAAGTAAAAGGCAAAGTGCTCCGAGTTGACCCCGTTGTGACAAACAATAGCGTGGAAGTAGAGGTGAGTTTACCAAATGCTTTACCGAAGCAGGCGCGAGCGCAGCTGAGTATCTCTGCCAGCATCGCCATTAAGCATCTTGCCAATGCCACCTATGTTCAGCGCCCCGCCAATGCCAAAGATAATCAAACGCAGACCTTATTTGCCCTGAATAATGATGACACCGCAAAGCCGATAGAAATCACTTTTGGTGCTTCAACTGGGAAATATATTGTTATAGTTTCTGGCGTTGAAGCCGGGAGACGATTAATCATTTCTGATCTAGCCTATCTTTCCAGTCTAGGTGAGACAATCTTATTAAAGTAGGAATATCAAAATGATAGTGCTTAAAAATATCAATAAAGTGTTCGAAACCGAAGAACTACAAACACATGCACTGAGAAATATTTCACTGGAAATAGCAAAAGGCGATTTTATTTCGATCTCTGGCCCATCTGGTTGTGGTAAATCTACTTTGTTATCCATCATTGGTTTGATTGACCAAGCAACAAGTGGCAGTTATACGATTGGTGCTCATGATGTGACAACCCTGACGCTTGATCAGGCCGCTGAGCTTCGCAATGAGCATATTGGGTTTGTCTTTCAGGCTTTTAATCTCATTGATGAAATTTCGGTATTCGATAACGTCGCTTTACCCCTAAAGTATCGCTCTGAAAAGCTGAGCAAGGTTGAAGTAAAGCAGCGAGTCGAGTCTTGTTTACAAAAGGTTGGACTGTCGCATCGCGTTCAACACAAGCCAAATCAGCTATCAGGCGGGCAGCAGCAGCGTGTCGCGATTGCTCGTGCTTTGGTGACAGAACCAAGCATTCTACTGGTGGACGAACCGACAGGTAACTTAGATTCGAAAAGTGGCGATCAGGTGATGCAATTAATCGCTGAATTGCATCAGCAAGGCACCACAGTTTGTATGGTGACGCACGATCCACGTTATGCCGATATGGCTCCAAGGCAGGTGAAATTGTTTGATGGTGAGCTGTTAGGCACTGTCGCTTCTGCTCAACCTGTTAGTCAACGAGCATAGAGAGGGCACCATGCAAGTGTTCAACTTAGGCCGTGCAAATATTTACCATGTTAGTGTGGTGACTACGCTGAGCTGCGTATTCGTTGTGATGCTGGTAGCAATGGGAATGTTACATAGCCTGTATTTCTCACCTCTACCATACCCGGATTCAGAACGTATTGTTAAACTTGAATACCCGATGTTTGATGAAAATGACAACGAGAGCAGCGAAGCCTTTAACTACCCATCATTGATGCATTTATACGAGCATAAACCTGCCGCAATGGAGCAACTGGCGATGGTGCATTATGCCGAGCAATTGCTTACCTCAGACGCCGATGCGCCTCAAGTTGAATCGGCTTATGTCTCGCCACAGTGGTTTAGTATTTTTGATATGCCGCTTGCGATGGGGCGGGTTATTACCGAACCTGTCGATGAGAGCAGCCCTGTGGCAGTGCTTAGCTTTCAAGCTTGGCAAAACCACTTCAATGGCGATCCTAATATCTTAAATAAAATGCTGCGTCTGGATGAGCGAGAGTTTACGATTGTCGGGGTAGCGGCAGAGCAGTTTTATGAACCTAACTTAAAAAAACTCACGCACAACACTGCGGTATGGCTACCTTGGCAATACAACCTAACTTCAGAGGAAGCTAAACCTTACTGGTGGAACCGTTATGCGCTTAACTTGATGGTGGGTAAACTGGCTACAGGGGCGGAGCATGAACAAGTCAGCCTCTCGCTTTCCAACGAAATGAACACACTTTGGCGCAGCAAAGTGAGCGACAGTGAGTATTTTGCGAAGTGGCATATTGGCATTCGCGCGATACCGTTGAAATCAATTATGCTCGGTAAGTCTCCCTTATTGTTATTTGGAATGTTTGTGGTATCGCTAGGCTTACTTGGTATAGCGCTCCTAAATATCAGTAATTTATACCTTGCAAGACTCAGTCAGATCCAGCGTAGGCTGGCAATTCAAGCGGTGGTGGGTGCAAAAATAAGAGATATTGCGCTGATGCAGTGGTTACCGCTGCTAGCACTTTGCTTAGTATCATTCTTGGTTGCAATTGGTGCGTCTTATGTTATCTGCCAGTGGCTACAGCAAGAGCTAGTGGGACTGTTGCCGCAAGCGCAGCTGATTTCGTTAACCTGGCAAAGTGTGCTTGCACTGGGATTGGTCGCTTTATTGACGAGCTGGTTATTGTTGTTAGCTGGAATGTCAGCAATACGCTTTCGCCACTTAACGCACATGCTAAAACAAAGCGGCAAGGGGGCTGCCGTTGTTGTGAGTGAGCGAGTACAACGGATCATGGCGGTGAGTCAGTTAAGTATTTCTATTATCTTGACCTTCTTCTGCTTTAATGTCGGTGTTGCTGCCATATCTCATCTCAAAAATGCTTATGCGGTAGATCTCAAGAATAAATACGAAGTCACGTTTTATGCTCCTGACACAATGCCGAGAGACGAATACCGAGAAGTCATGCGTCAAGCCAGTGAAGCCCTAGCGAATACCGCAGAAGTAATCGCGGTGAGTCGAAGCCGTTCACCCATCGGGCAAGGCGTTGGCACTTGGTCATTGCAAGAAGTCGAGACGCTCGAACGCGTGCATCCGGTTGGCCGAGTTGTAGATAGTGGTTATCTTGAGTTTTTTTCTTTGCCGTTACTACAAGGTCAGTTTTTCGATAGTGAAGCGGTGCGCCGCGGTGAGCAGCAGTTAATTATCAATAAAACTTTTGCTGAGCAACTAGGTGGCGAGGAAAAGGCGCTAGGCAAGCGCTTGAGCTTTAACATTGCAGACGGTGATGCGGCATTTGAAATTATTGGTGTCGTTGCTGATTTAGCCGTGCCTGGCGAACCCGCACTGCCCCATGTGTATCGGGCAGTACAAGGAAGTAATACGGCGTTAATTAAGACTCGGCAGCCGGTTACTAAATCCCATTTTGCAGCGCTGCTTACGCAAGTTCATCCAGCATTGAAAATCTTTAGTTTTAAATCACTTACTGCGCAGCGTGAGCAATACCTGTTGACTGATACCTTGGTCACCTATGGAGCACTATTTATCTTCGCGTTGGCGTTGTTGCTCGTGATTATTGGTCTGTTTGGTGTCTTTCGTTATAGCCAATCACTTAAAGTTTCTTATTACGGTACGAAAATGGTGCTGGGTGCCAAACACAGCGATCTCACTCGAGAGGATCTTACTACCCACTTTAAGCACATAGGTATTGCGTTAATGATCTCCCTGACAGGTTGCTTATTATTGTCGCCATACTTTCAGCAAACATTTAGTGTGGCAGAGTTTTCGATTGCGGCTGTGGGGATAATGTTGGTATCGAGTTCGTGTTTGTACTTTTCACTACAACAAATACTGCGCAGGCCACTCAATGCATTAATCAACCCATCTGAATTAGTGAAGGGATAAGCATGACATTATGGCATAAGCTATTGAGGCGAATGAGGTATAGGCTAAATCTAATGTTAGTCGTGTTATTGAGCGGCGCATTCGCCGCTATGATGATGAGTATTGGCTTATCATGGCAAGCTTATCAGCCGCTACCTTATGCGCAAAGCGATAAACTCGTTTGGCTGCAAGGGGATATGTTAGATGAACATGACAAGGCGATCATGGAAAATGCTATCTCTACGCCTGTTGCGTGGCAGCTTGCTCAAGACAAGCAATTGTTTGATAAAGCCTCCGCAGTATTCTATAGCCACAGCTTATTACGTGGTTCAGTGGTTGAGCCGAGGATTGAGACAACTTACGTCAGTGATGATTTCTTTTCGCTCTTTAATATTGCTTTAAAGGAAGGGAGGTGGTTTTCCCAAAGTAATGGGCTTGGTACAGCACCTAATGAAGTTGTTGTAACAGAGTGCTTTGTGAAGCAACATTTTCCTGATGAAAATATTATAGAACAGAGCATTCAACTTGATGACCGTCGTTATATCGTGGTGGGAGTGGTCGCGTGCGATGAGTCCGAACCGCAGTTATATCAATCTAACCGGATGAGTGAGGTATTCTTGCCATTTGCGCAGATGATGGGTGACCGTATTACGGGTATGGATCACTTGGCGGTAAGAAGCGACTTATTTCTGGTAGGTCGCATAAAACAAGAAAATGCGCAGCTGCAATTAACGCTTTTGCAAGCGCAGTTTCAAGTTGCATTTGAGCAAGCTCAATTAGAACAAGCGATATCTGGTCGTGCGACGCTCAGGTTTTCGTTGTCACCACTTGCAGATAAACTAAAAGGGCAGCTAAGAACAACGACGCAATGGTTAGCATTTGCAGGCGTTGGGCTGCTTGTCATTACCTTAGTGAATGCATTTTCACTCTACTTGTTAGATTTTAAATCCAAACAAAACCAGCTGGCACTGGCGATTGTACTCGGTGCTAAGCGCGGCAGTCTACAACTCGAACAGTGGCGTTATATCGCCTTGATTTTTTTGTTTGCGTCACTGTTTGCCATAGGGATAGCGAAAGCTGGCGTTTGGCTAATTCAGTTTTGGGCAAAGGAGACTTTAGCGCACGCGGTTTGGCTAACGCTGCCTTGGTGGAGCTTCTTATTGGCGGTTGTCTTTGCTCAGCTCTGTGCACTGGTGTTCGTAAAACTGGCAATGTCTCAGGTGTCATTTAAGGATATACGTAGTCAACTAAGTGGCTCAGGAAAGGGACAGGTCAAACAATTACCTAAGTCAATGAGTCAAGCCTTACTCGGATTGCAAATTGGTGTGGGCATAGTCACGATGAGCTTTGCATTTTGGCTATTGAGCTACTTTGGCGGGCAGCTAAATACCTCAAGTGGTTTTAACTCAAATAACCTTTATTTTGTTGAGTTACAGCAAAGTAACTACGATCGCAGCTCAGATGCTATTCAAGCAAGATATAATCAAGCGATGATAAACCTGTCGGCGTTTAGACAGCTCCCAAGTGTCGAGAGTGCTGCTCTGGCTGGCGTATTACCCCACGAGTTTGTATTTCTGGAGCCGCTAAGCTTAGTTGATGATGGCAGTGACTCAGTCGTCGCTTATTTACAGCTCAGCGGGCCAAATTACTTTAGCACCTCAGGCCTAAGATTTATTGCTGGTGGCGGATTCTCTGAGGATGACTTAGCTATCAATAGTTCGGGAAAAAAAGTGGTGCTCAATCAGCTTTTAGCACAGCGCCTTGGCGTAACAGCTGCAGATATCGGCATGACTATCTACGACAGAAATCAGCGTCCTATTACCCTTGTGGGTATTGTTGAAAACACCTTTAGCCATACCTCCCAAGCACAAGCCTTGGCTTATCTACCTTTTAATTTTATTAGTGGAAATATCCTAGTGCGAGCCAAAGCGGGAGAGAAATTAGACTTGCATACGGTTACCGCCTTGTACAAACAACAAAACCCAAGCCAATCGATCTTAAAGCTCGTCGATATTAAATTACGTATGCAGCAACTCAACAAAACAGCCAAGCTGAGCTTTTTAGCTGGGCTGATGATCGCACTGATGATGCTAATACAGGTAGTTGCAGGTATGTATGGTTTGCTCGGCTACCTCGCCATATTGAGTGCGCCGGTTTTCCATATCAAGCGTTTAGTCGGTGCTAAGGTAAGCGATGTTCTTATTGAACAGTGTAGGAGTCGAGCTTCTCTCGTGTTAGTCGCGGTGGTTATTGCTGTTTTCTTGTCTTTAGTAGTGGCGAGTATGTTTGGCATTTTGAGTCCGCTGCTTGGGACCTATCTGTTGTTCGCTATCGTATTGGTAGGCTGTATCGTTCTAGCGCTTGAGCTTCATCATGTCACTAAGCAGATCTAGGGTGATAAATGTGACAAAAAGCTGAGGAAATTGTTATATAACTCACAAAAATCGCACTTAGAAAGATCTTTATAAATCAAAGGTTTTGGTGCTTAATTGTTTGAAATTACTTTATAATTTCCGCTGTTTTTCGATAGTTATAAAAAGTTGTTCTAAAGGTGTAACAGATTCTTACAAATGTCACATCCGAGAACGCGCTAAACTTGGTACTATACGGTCAGGAAATTATCAATAGGTACTGTCATGCAAGCTAAAACTTTAAAATGGATTCTACCCTTTACCGTGCTTATAGTGGGTGTTGTCGGATTTATGTTCGTCAATGCCGTTGCTAAGAGTGAGCCTGAGAAGCAAGAAGTCGATTCTCGTCCTGTTGTTGAAGTTGAAACTCTCGCTGCGCAAGATCACCAAGTTGTGATCCAAAGCTATGGCGAAGTAAAACCGCTAGAAAGTACACAACTTTCTATTCAAGTATCGGGCGAAGTTGAATACTGGCACCCTAACTTTGTTGAAGGAGGTGTGGTACAAAAAGGCGAGGTGCTACTGCGTATTGAGCAAGATAACTACGAAGCCGCGTTGCTACAAGCAGAAGCAGAACTTGCCAGAGCCCAGGCGCAGCTTATCGAAGAGCAAGCACAAGCTGATGTAGCTGCTGATGAAGCAAGAAGATTTCCAAATAAAAAGCATACCGACCTATTTTTACGTAAACCGCAGGTCATGAGTGCCAAAGCCTCAGTAAAATCGGCAAAAGCTGCACTGCAGCGTGCAAAGCGAGACCTAGAAAACTGCGAAGTTATCGCGCCTTATAACGCACTAGTGGTGAAAAAAGACGTTGGTCTTGGCCAGTTCGTTTCTATGGGTAGCTCAGTTGGTACGGTCAATAACATCGAAACTGCCGAAGTGATTATTCCTATCGCGGGTTTTGATTCTGTGTTTTTACCTGAGCGAGTGTCAGGCCTTGCCGCTACGGTTTATCAGCGTGGTGTTAATGCCTTCTCTCGAGAAGCGGTAATTGATAGAGATTTAGGTACTGTTGACCAACAAACGCGTATGAACAACTTGGTAGTGCGTATTAACGACCCGTATGGTCTCACAACACGCCAGCCAGCGATAAAATACGGTACGTATGTACAAGTTAGCTTTGCGGGTAAAACGTTAAAACAAATCTACCGTCTACCTCAAGATATCGTGAATAATCAGTCGGTTTGGTTGCTTAATCAAGATAACCAGCTTGAGCCACGTAAAGTGCAAGTTATCCGCGAAGAGGGTGAGTTCTTCTTAATCGGCGATGGCATCACAAGTCGCGATAAAGTGGTCATGACACCACCTGAATATCCACAAAAAGGCATGGAAGTTAAAGTTGCTGGCACGGACTCCTCATCAAAGCCAAGTAGTCAGCCGGAAAAGCTGTAACAGCAAGGAGCGACCATGAGTGATATAGAAAAAACATCGCAGCGCGGTATTATCGCTTATTTTGCGAATAATACGGTAGCGGCAAACTTGTTGATGGTCTTCATACTGATAATGGGTTTTATCAGTTATGTGACTATCCAAAGGCAAATGTTTCCAAACTTTGAGATCAATTATGTGACGGTGTCAGCCGTGTATCCTGGTGCGTCTCCTCAAGAAATTGAAGAGGGGATCTTGATCAAAATTGAAGAAGCATTAAAAGACGTTACAGAAATCAAAAAAGGGGTTTACCGTGCCGCTAGAGGCAGCGGTAGTGCGCAACTTGAAATCTATAAAGATGAAGACCTAACGGAAGTAGAAGATAAAATTCGCTCGCGTGTGAATAGTATCGCGACCTTTCCAGCGTCCATGGAGCCTGTGCAGGTTCAGCTTATAGAATTTCGTCAAGACGTGGTGAACATCGCGCTGGCTGGTAATTTACCGTTGAATGCACTCAAGCCAATTGCCAAAGAAATCGAGGATGAATTACTCGAAATTCCAACGATTTCACTGGTTGACCGTTCAACCCCTGACTATGAGATTGGTATTGAAGTTGATCCAGACGCTCTGCGCCGTTACAACCTAACGATTAGTGATGTAAGTAGCGCAATTAGACGTTATTCAACCAACATTTCAGCAGGTCAAATCAGAACTGAATCTGGCATCATTGCAGTGCGTGTTGAAAATCAAATGTACCGCGGTAATGAGTTTAGAAATATCCCAGTTAAAGTTGGTGACAACGGTGCAAAAATTTATCTTCAAGATATCGCAGAAATTAAAGATGGCCTGACTGAAGGTGAATATTACTTCCGTTTGAACGGTGAAAATGCAGTATTCCTGTCGGTTAAAGCGACCAAAGACCAAAATATGATCCCAATCGCGAAAGCGGTACATAAATATGTTGAAGAGAAAAACGCCAAATTACCCGCAGGCTTAAGATTAGAACCAATCGTTGATATGACGTACTACCTGAACGCTCGACTCGAAATGATGAAGAGTAATATGATACAGGGAGCGTTACTCGTTGCAATCATGCTGACTATTTTCCTACGCTTCAAATTAGCGCTATGGGTAATGATTGGTTTGCCGGTGTGTTTCCTTGGTGCGTTCCTATTTATGCCAGCACTTGGGATCAGCATTAATATTGTATCGCTGTTCGCCTTTATCATGGTGCTTGGGATCGTGGTGGATGATGCCATCGTCATAGGAGAGTCCGCCTACTCCGAAATTGAGCGTAAAGGTCATAGCGTTAAGAATGTAGTGATCGGCGCTAAGCGTGTAGCAACGCCAGCAACCTTTGGCGTACTAACGACCATCGCTGTGTTTGCACCTATGATGTTCTCATCTGGTCCTGAAAGTGCATTCTTTAAGTCAATCTCGGGCGTTATTATTCTGTGTTTAGTATTCAGCTTGATTGAATCCAAATGGATTTTACCAGCACATATTGCTCACACTAAGATTAAACCACTACGTCCAAACAGTCGTCGTGCTGCATTTAACAAGAAGTTCTTCGCATTTGTAAACGGACCATACAGACGCTTTATTCAGCGCTGCGTTGACTGGCGCTGGACCGTATTATTAACTTTTGTGGCTATGCTGGTATTTAGCTTTAGCTTGGTGACTTCGAATTTAGTGCGCTTTATTCCATTCCCGAAAGTGCCAGAGGATTATCCAAAGATCGAAATTACCATGAACGACAACGTATCAGACGAGCAGACCATTGCAGCAATGCAGTCTATTGAGTTAATGGTACGCAATGTCGATAAAGAGATTGCCCAGGAATTCGGTCAAGGCATGATTAAGGATGTATATTCTTGGAACCAAAGCCGCACTAAGGGCTCAGTGTTATCGACGCTAGTTGACGAAGAGCAAAGACCGTTTACGGCTTTTGAACTTGCACGCCGTTGGCGCGAGGCAATGCCAGAGATCACTGCAGTGAAGTCAATCATTGTGTATGACAGTGTTGGCGATCAAAGTGGTGGTGAGGGTGAATTTGGTTATCGCTTGCTAGGCTCTGATATCGAGACCCTCAATGCGGCGGGTAGGCAGCTTATTTCAATGTTGCAGCAGCAACCAGGGCTTTTTGATATCAGCTCGAGTATTGACCCTGCGAGTAAAGAAATGCAGATCGCGCTCAAGCCAGTGGCTTATGAGCTTGGCTTGCAACTTGCTGATGTTGCGATTCAGGTTGGTAATAGTTTCTACGGTGGCGAAGCACAGCGTGTTATTCGTGATGGCGAAGAGATCAAAGTGATGGTGCGTTATCCTGAACTAGATCGTAAAGCTTTGGCTTCACTTAAGCGTACTATCATCACAACGCCAAAAGGCAAAGAAGTGATGCTAGGCGATGTCGTAGAGTTTACCGAGAAGCCGGGTATCAATTATATTCGTCGTGAAGATGGCTTTAGAACGGTATATGTATACGGCAGCATCGATGAAGAGCTGATTGAGCCAGATGCCGTGGTTAAGAATATCGAAGAAAATATCTTACCAGAGCTACTAAAACAGTTCCCAGGCGTAAAAACTAAGCTAGGTGGTAGTGTGGAAGAGCGCCAAGCACAAACCAGTGAGCAGATCTTATTCTTTGCCGCTGGTATGTTGATGGTTTATATCCTATTGGCTGTACCGCTGAAGAGTTACGCGCAACCGCTTATCGTGATGTCGGTAATTCCGTTTAGCTTAGTTGGCGCGCTATGGGGTCACTTAGTGTTTGGCTTAGATATGAGTACTATGTCTATGTTTGGATTGGTAGCCGCTGCTGGGGTTGTGATCAACGACTCCTTAGTAATGACGGACTATATCAACCAAGCACGTGCCGAGGGCGTTAAGCTTAAAGAGGCGGTTATTGAAGCGGGGTGTGCACGCTTTAGGGCAATCACGCTAACCTCTATCACGACGTTTGCCGGTGTCATGCCAATCATCTTTGAAACGAGTCTACAAGCAAGATTTGTTATTCCGATGGCGGTATCACTTGGGTTTGCAGTGCTATTCGCAACGCTTATCACGCTGGTGTTAGTGCCGGCCCTATACATCATCTTAACGGATGTGCAGGCGGCGGGTTCACGCTTAAAAGCGAAGATCAGACGCAAGCCTAAATCTGACGATAACCAACTAGAGAAAGCAGAAGCTTAGAAACTCTCGTTTACACTCAATAATATAAAGGCCGCGCAGTGATGCTCGGCCTTTTTGTGTATTAAAAACCCAACCCGTTTCTAGGGAAGGTAAATTAATGATTTCTTGCTGTACCTGCGAGTCGGTATTGTCACCTCTTTCTTCGCTGTGATGGCAAATGGCAAAAGAAAAAAAGAGGGCGGTTGAGCCTGCACCTAAGCCATTCTGGTTGCTAATTTAACGTCTTAATATGCGCTATACCAATAGAGTTGATTATCAGTGATTAGAAAATAAAGGATAGTATGATTCAGTGCGTTACATTAAAAAAAAGCTTTAGGCTTCTACCTTTGCAAATTTTGGCATGCACTATATTTTTTGCATGGGTGCTTATTATGCGATAACGGTTGAGGATGTCGTTTCTGGCAATTCATTGACTGTGGATGCTAGTTTGGCAAGACCAGCAATAATAGTGATGCTGCTGCTCACTGCAGGTGTCATTGTTTATGCAATCATTAATCTGGAACACACATTAATCCTCAACTTTGAGAATCGTGAAATTCACATTTATAACTGGCGCTCACCACTGCCGAAAGTGTATAGAATGACGAGCAACAATAAGCTTTGTGTTTATCGCCATCCAAATAAGCAGGATCAATTTGGGGTTGAGCTACTTTCTGTAGAAGATGAAGAAGTTTATCTATATTCGAGTTTTGCCTGTAATTGGCTTGTGCCTAAATCACAAGGAGAGCAATTGTGGCAGGTTGCAAAGTCTCAGGGTGTTGCTGTAGAGGAAACACCAGAAAGCTTTTTAGATGGTTGTTAATTCCTAAATTTGCTGTGATACACTGGTGAGAAATAACGAATTTAGGATGACAACTTGGTGATGGAAAAAACTCAACCGCTAGCCAAAAAGCAGCCGAAATCCTTGCTGCACCATAATCATGAGCGTATCGACAACTACTACTGGATGCGTGATGACGAGCGTAAAAATGCTGATGTGTTGGCACACCTCAAAGCAGAGAATGATTACTGTGAAGCGCAAATGGCGCCTCACCAAGCGCTGCAAACCCAGCTGTTTGAAGAAATGAAAGGTCGTATCGTAAAAGACGATAGCTCAGTGCCCGCAAAAGATGGCAACTATTGGTATGTGAGTGAAGTGAGTGGTGATGAGGAATATGCTAGGTATTATCGCGCATCACAAGAAGATTTGTCGGATAAAAAACTTCTGTTAGACATTAATCAGTTAGCCGCTGGCAACGAGTTTTATGACATCGGTGATATTACCGTAAGCCCAGATGAGCAACTGCTTGCCTATAGTGAAGATACCGACGGGCGTCGAATTTATACCATCAAGTTTCTTGATTTAAACACCAATACATTACTACAAGACGTGCTGTATAACACGGAAGGTCAGGTAATTTGGGCGAACGATAATAAAACCGTATTTTATGTCAAAAAAGACGAGCAAACGTTGCTCGGCTTCCAAGTGTATCGTCATGTGTTGGGAACGCCACAAAGCGATGATATTTTGGTGTTTGAAGAGCAAGATCGCCAATTTTATATGGGATTGGGTAAAAGTCGTGACGAAAGCGCTATTTATATCTATCTCGCAGCGACGGAAACGAGCGATCAGTTAATACTGGATGCAAACGATCCTTGCGGTGAGTTTAGCACCCTTATTCCAAGAGAAGCTGGCCATGAATATGGTCTTGAAAAAATGGGAGAGTTCTTTTACATCCTGAGTAATAAGAACGCTAAAAACTTCCGTTTAATGCGTGCAACAGCGGCAACCGTTGGTGATATCGAGCAGTGGGAAGAGTTGGTTGCCCATCGCGACCATGTACTATTAGAAGGCTTGGAGCTGTTTAATAGTCACTTTGTGCTGACTGAGCGTGAACAAGGGCAGATCCGTTTTGTTGTCCACGATTATCAAGGGCAGAGCTATCACCTTGGATTTGATGATGCTTGTTATTTTGCCACGGTAGGAAATAACCCTGAGCCAAGTTCAAGTAATATTCGTATCCACTACTCGAGTATGACAACTCCCAGCTCAGTGTACGATTGTGATTTAACCACAGGCAAGAAAACGCTTAAAAAGCAGCAGCAAGTGTTAGGTGATTTTAAACCTGAATATTATCACTCTGAACGTTTGCATATTACCGCAAGAGATGGCGTTAAAGTCCCTGTATCTTTGGTGTATCGAAAAGATAAGTTTAATCAAGACGGTAGCAATCCATTATTGCAGTATGGCTATGGCTCTTATGGTATTACTATCGACCCTAACTTCTCTAGTCAAATTCTATGCCTGTTAGATAGAGGATTTGTATACGCGATTGCGCATATTCGAGGTTCTGAGATGCTTGGTCGTGAATGGTATGAGCAAGGCAAAAAAGCCCATAAGCAAAATACCTTCAACGACTTTATTGATGTTACCAAGGCCTTGGTTGAGCAGGGTTACGGCCATAAAGACAAAGTGTTTGCATCAGGTGGAAGTGCAGGCGGCCTGTTAATGGGGGCAATTGCAAACCAAGCTCCAGAGCTGTATTTAGGGTTAGGCTGCCATGTGCCTTTCTTGGATGTGTTAACTACCATGTTGGATGAGTCAATCCCATTGACCACCAACGAGTATGATGAATGGGGTAATCCGAATAATGAAGCGGACTACCAGAATATTTTAGCGTATTCGCCGTATGACAATATTGAAGCCAAAGCCTATCCAAATATTCTAGTCACCACAGGCCTGCACGACTCGCAAGTGCAGTATTGGGAGCCCATGAAGTGGGTTGCCAAGCTCAGAGAATATAAAACGGATGATAATGTACTGATCTTTAAAACCGACTTGGAAGCGGGTCACGGTGGTGCCTCAGGCCGATTTAAAAGCCTGCATGAACGAGCGCTAGAAATGGCATTCTTTATCAGCTTATTGGATGGTAGGTCGTAGCTTTAGCTCGGTTTGTAGGTCGTAGCTTTAGCTCGACTCGTACATTCTAGCCTTAGCTCGACAAAAAAAGCGATAAAAGATCGCGAGGTAAACTCGCTCCTACCAGAGAAGAACCTAGGTAGGAGCTGGCTCGGTTTATAGGTCGTAGCTTTAGCTCGACTCGTACATCCTAGCCTTAGCTCGACAACAGCGAGATAAAAGATCGCGAGGTAAACTCGCTCCTACCAAAGGAAAACCTAGGTAGGAGCTGCCTCGGTTTGTAGGTCGCGGCTTTAGCTCGACTCGTACATTCTAGACTTAGCTCGACAAAAAAAGCGATAAAAGATCGCGAGGTAAACTCGCTCCTACCAGAGAAGAACCTAGGTAGGAGCTGGCTCTGCTTGTAGGTCGTAGCTTTAGCTCGACTCGTACACCCTAGCCTTAGTCCGACCTATCCGTCTATCTTAGTTTAAATACGCTTTAAGCATCCACACTAGCTTTTCTTGCTCTTTAATGTAGTCGCTCATTAGCGCTGCTGTCCCTTCATCTTCGGCTTCACCCGCCTGTGCTAAAATTTCACGCTGCATAGAAATAAGCGTTGTGTAGCCATCAAGCAAGGTTTCTAGTGCTTGTGTACCATTGCTGATGCCTTTTGCTTCTTTAATTTCGCTGTTTTCCAAATAATCAGAAAACGCATGCAATGGGTTGCCTTCAATCGTCAAAATACGCTCTGCGATTTCGTCTACTTTCTCAAGCAGTAGCGTATAAATTTCTTCAAATTTTAGGTGTAGTTCAAAAAACTCACGACCTTTGATGTTCCAGTGAAAACCACGGGCATTCATATATTGAATTTGGTAGCTGCTTAGTAATGTATTAAGTGACGTTACCAGCGCTTGGCTCTTTGCTTTGTCTAAACCGATAGAATTAATGTTTGTCATGCGATGCTCCTTGTTGATTCACAGTCAGTATGGCGCAACCTTAGGTGATTGCCCAATGATTAAAATCAAAGTGTTTAATCGAAAAAATCAATCAATAAAATAAAAACATATCAAATATTAATACAATATGACGTTGGGATGAGCGTGGTAAAAAACAAGATGAAACCCCAAGAAGTGTTCAAAAATAACAAGGTGACATAAAAACTCGGCGGGAATAAAGCTTGCCAACTTTTCCCAAAATATAACTAGAGCGCGTAGTTTTTGATCTAAGACAAGTGTTTAATCTCGTTCGTATTTTGGCGCTTTTAAACTTGATTCAGGTCAAAATATCACCGTGTTATAAGCGCATAATCATTTCATCAAGACACAAAAAACGCGGTGTCTACTACTTGAGGAAATGAGTATGAAAGGCAAAACAAAATCAGAACATAAAATGGAACTCGTCGTCGTTGTTATCGCTTTAGTGGCTTTTGTTGTTGGGCTAGTGGGTCACTTAGCTGGCGCAAGCATCGCAAACTCAGATACCTTTGGTTATATTGCAGCGCCAGTGCCGTTATTAGTTGGCTTGATCGCAGTGATTGCTTACAAAGTGGCTGCAAGCGCAGAGCACTAAGGCCTCTCTAACAGCTCGCAGATATAGTCCATTACCGCACGGGAATATATTAAGCTGGTATGGCTGAGATGAAATACTTTGTGCTCGGCCATGCCTCTGAGCTTGGTTTCTTCTAACAACACAGTGCCATCAGACTGGCTACCTTTTTGTAGCAGTGGCATTAGTCCAATGGGTAAGTCACCGGCAATACTGTAAAGCTTGGCGTCGAAAGGCCAATCTTGATTGTTAGATAATAAAAACTCCACACTGTTTTTTAACAGTAGCTCCAGTCCTTTGTCGTGCATATGCTTGGCAATGGCACTGCCTTTATGTGGTGTCCCTAAGGTCACCACTTTTTTTATTTGCTTGCTCGCAGCAGAACCTCGTTCTAAATATGCTCTTGCAACTAAGCCTCCCATGGAGTGGCAAACGAGTGCGGCGGGGCGGTCGCCAACAAAAGTATCTATAGCGGCGCAGATCTCATCAATATCTGGCGTTAATGTGTTATAGCTTAAATTGAGAATACGGTAGCCCGATTTACCTAAGCGAGCGCTAAGCGGCCGCATCACAAAGCCAGACATATACAAGCCATGCAGCACAACAATACTCTCGATGTTGGCGCTCGTGGTAATATTGAGTGGAATAGGAGAGTGGTTCATGCCGCCCCTTTAAACTTGAATACTTCTAAGCCTTGCGCGAGTGTACCACCCTCACTTGAATACTTGATGTATAAATCAATCCAAATTGAAAAATTATTATCCTAGATCCTGTGATCTTTGCTAATCAAATTGCCACTCTTGCTTGTAATCGTACCTAAACCCAATGGAGATGGAGTCCATATCGATTTGGTTGTCGAAGGACTTGTTCAAATACTCCAAGTGCACTCTGAGGGGCGGTGTTGGTAGCCACTCAAGCGTAACATTGTAGCCATCGAAGCTTTGATTAAGCGGATCATGACTGCCGTAACCATCATCAAAATCAAAATATCCGGTTTTGAGTTTATAGTGTTTTGCGAGTTGGTAGGCCAAAGAAAGATCAAAGGTGTGGCCTTGTCGAGAATCAAGTGCGCTCACGCGTTGATAGTCTTTGTCCTGATACGCCATGGCAGCGTAAAAGCGGGAAGTAAATTGATAAGCCAGTGCACCAGACCAAAGTTGGTTTTCGCCAATATGCTGCTCGTTATCGTACACATCGTTTTGTTGATAAGTAATCGCCGCGTGTAAACCCGCGTTATCGTAACTTAACCCAGTGTTGAATAAATCCGTTTGATTATCGCCTTTGTCACCATTAAATTGGCCTGCGGCGATAAACGTCATTGGCCCCAATTCGTAGCGGTAAGTAACTAAATTATCAACGAAAAAAATACTCTCTGGATCGTAAGCAAACGGGCTGCTGGCGTGATTAAAAATATCAACGTATTCGGCAATAAACAGATACTGTGGAGGCCTTTGTTTGCCAATGCCAAACCGACCATACGGTGTACCTAGCGCAGTATAAGCACGGCGTGACTTGCCAAAATTTCCTTCATTGGCGAGATCGATGCCCCATTCACCATGAAGTTCAGCCTGCCAGCCCAGCATAAATTCATGAGTCACTTTAATCCCTGCGTGGGATAAGGCGTCACGAACATCCCAGTTACTTGCGTCATCTTGATTGATTACACCAAATGTCGGGCGTATTGTAGCATAGGTTTTGAGCGTGGTTGAGGGCTCGGTAGGTGGTTTTACGGGGTCACTTTGTGGTGTTGATTTTGCCACCGGAGCTGCGGCCTTTAGTTCGCTATTTTGCGTCATAAACCGAGCTTTAAGCTCAGCCAATTGCCGCTCAAGATTTTCAATGTCGGCCATGGTGACAGGGCGCTCGGCTGCCAGAACTGCTGAAGAAGTTAGTAAACAGGCTAGGCCAATCAGTGCGGTTGAGTTGCTCAAAGTAAAATTCATGGTTTTTACATCGCTCAGTTGCCAATAATCGAATTATAGATAACACTTTTGATATTCGAGCGCTTTTTATTCAGGCTGTTGAATATGAAGATCCGCACTAAGTTCTCTGTGACTTCTGCCATAGTGATCTTATTGATCATCACCACGACGACGCTTTCTACTTACTGGTTTGTTAGCGATTCGGTGAAAACCAAAACCCATGCTTATGTAACAGATAGCACGCAATTGCTGGCTGTGAGCATAGAGAATTGGCTGGCCGGTAAAGCAACGCAAATTAATGTGATAAAAAGCCAGTTAGAGCAAAACTTTAACGATGATAACTTTCAACAAGCGTTGAATACACCAGCGTTTAAAAACGAATTTTTGCTGGCTTTTGGTACTTTGGCAAATGAGGAAGGACTCAGATCGAACAACCCCGCTCGCAAAAATCCTCCGGGCGTAGATTTTAGAGAGCGAGCTTGGTATCAGCTTGGTAAAAACCAAAATAAAACTGTTTATACCAGTCCATATACTGACGCAGCGACAGGTGAATTATTGCTGTCGGTGGTATCTCCCATTGTAGCGAACGGTAATTTTAAAGGGGTAATCGGGGGAGATTTAAGCCTAAAAACCATCGCCAATAGTGTCAATCAGGTCACCTTTGATAATACGGGCTATGCCTTTTTGGTCGACAAGTCTGGTAATGTAATTTCTCATCAACATGCCGAATTTAACGGCAAAAAACTGCAACAGGTATACCCCGCTTTACGCTTAGATAGCGTAGATAAGTTGCAAGAAGTGGATACCAAAGAAGGCAAAAGGCTGTTTTACTTACATTCGCTAGATAACACCTTTGGTACGGACTGGTATTTAGCGGTATTAATAGACAAATCAAAAGCCTACAAAACACTAACTGAAATTACAATAAACTCCCTGATCATTGCTATTTTAGCCGTGGCTATTGGAGTATTCTGCGTACGGACTTTAGCAATTCACTTACTCCAACCATTACGGGATTTGGAATCTGCGATCACTGGCATGGCAAGTGGGGGAGGTGACTTAACTCAGCGCTTAAAAATCGTTAACGAAGATGAGTGCGGCACGGTAGCGCGACAATTTAATTTGTTCTTAGGCTTTTTGCATGGGTTAGTAAGTAACGTAAAAGAACGTGCAGACGACGTGGTGATAAGCAGTGATGCCGCCAAAGAGCTGTCGACGCATTCCTCTCAGAAACTTGACCAACAAGTTAGCCTAATTGAAAACCTCGCTACCGCGATGAATGAAATGAGTACTACCTCGACCGAGATCGCGGGTAACGCGCAGCAAGCCGCAAGTTCTATCACTTCTGTAAATGAAAAGACCTCCGAAGGGCAAGAGATATTCTTTAAAGCGCGAAGCCAAATTAATGCTTTGGCTGACGATATTACCGCATCGTACGAGCTGAGTACGCAACTTGCAGAATACAGCCAAAATATCGAGAATATTCTTTCGGTCATCAATGGCATTGCTGAACAAACCAATCTACTGGCACTTAATGCTGCAATTGAAGCCGCACGTGCCGGGGAGCAAGGCCGAGGTTTTGCGGTTGTGGCCGATGAAGTGCGCTCTTTAGCGTCTAAAACACAGGAATCCACCACCGAAATTAAATCCATGATCGACCAGATCCAAGCCTCATCCATTCAAGTTCAGCAATCTATGGGAAGCAGCCGAGATAAAACCCAGCAATGTGTTTCACAAACCGAGCAAGCGACACATATGCTAGAAGAAATCTCAGAAGCGGTAAAAGAGCTTATGGATCGCAATATTCAAATCGCAACCGCCATCGAAGAACAAAGTGTAGTGATTGAAGAAATCAATAAAAATACAATACATATCAACGATATTAGCGTGGAGGTCGGTAGCTTTTCAGACAAACAATATAATGCCAGCGAAGAACTCGCGAAAAACGCCCATGAACAAGAGGCGCTGCTGTCTAAGTTTACGTTGTGAGTTTGAAATATAACGGATTACAGCTTGTGACTTGTTGTTATAGCGGCTGCGCCATTCTATTGGTGAGCAGCCTGCAGAATGTGATGTGAAAGTTCACAACAGTACCAAAGCCACTCAGATCAGGTATCACATTGATGTTAAAAGTGGTTGTTTCAATTAAATTTCTGCATGCTGGCTGCCACTTCTACGCGCTTCCAAGAGTGTCAGGCTGATTACCTGATTAAATCAACCGGAACATAAACACTATCTTCCAAGGATTCTCTTGGTATTTCTAGAACATTAGCGACTAAAGCCAGTTCAAAGCACCAATAACCAATATAATAATCTGTGTACTCGAATTCGCATTCACAGTTGTGATTATCATGCCAGTCCGCCAAGCTCTCTAACTTACTGTACCAATTTTGTGCAAATTGGTTGAGTAAATCAGGCTTTTGTTCATTGGGTACTGTAAAAGCGAGTGAAAGGTTTTGATAAATTTCAGGGTAGTAGAGTGTGGGCGAAATAGGTCTATCGTTATCACCAAGTGCAATGGCTACATTATCAAGTAAGGTGTCTTTGCCGCGTTCGCCAATAACATCGAGCACTTCCTGAATATGAGCTGGAGCGACATCACAGGCTTGTAAAAGAGCCAGCCACCACAAAGTGTAGATATAACGATTGATATTAGGGGAGCCGACAGCATCGATTTGCCCGCCCAGCTTTTCAAAAGCATGGCGGTATATTTGATGATTTGCAGGTAACTTATCACAGTAGTTTGTCAGTTGTTTGCGATACGGCAAAATCGCTTCGGTATAGCGCTTAACATCCCCAAGGTGAGCACCATATGAGTAGTGCGCTACCGCTCGCATAATCGCGAGCTGATATATACGCTGCGCAACATTAACTCGCTCGCTCGGTGTGGTAAAATTACCTGCGTCGAGGGCTTCTTGTGTTTCTTTAATGCCAACTTCAATGTCGACTAAGAACTCTTCGAAATAATCGTTACTTCTCCGTGTATCGCGCACCTTTATCTCCTACTGATTATCTTGCCAATGTACGAGGTCTTTGGGGTAGTATGGGTGGTCAATAAAGCTGCTATCATCAATATTGAATAACTTAACAACAAGTGCAATTTCCCAGCACCAATAGCCATCGTAAGCATCATTATCCAGTAAATGTATATCAGGACTTTCCTCCAAAACGTACCAAGCCTCCATATAAGATTTCGCAAGTGCTGGACGTTGCTCTGGACTTCCTTCAACTACTTTGTAAAGCTTACCGAAACGTTTTTTGAACTGAGTATCCGCTGCTATTTCACGATTAGTGTCACCTAACGCTATCGCAATTTTATCAAATAGTGCATCTTGTCCTTGATTTCCAATAAGCTCTAATAATTGTAAGTAGTAATCTTTTCCCATATTTAAGCAGTAGGCGAAGCTAAATAACTTTAAATAGTTCCGTAAATCGCTTTGGTGCAACTCTTCTATAGGAATACGCTCAACTTGTTCTACGTCTGATAGATTATCCGCAAAGTCCTTTTGCCATTTGCGATAAGTAAGCAGGTCCTGAATAAAAGCTCTAAACTCAGTAAGGTCATCCCCTCGAGAGTATTTTACTTGGAGGTAACTTAAAACTTCGTTTATTAAGTTAAAGGTGCGTTTCATCTTCACCAAATTAGAACGATTACTAGAAGTGATTTTCTCAACATCTTCAGTTATTGCATCGCTATAAAACTCAACTGCTTCGTCAAAGTAAGCTTTATCTCTTAAAGTGTCTCTTAACATCTTAATATCTCTTAAAATTTAAATTGATTATCAATCGTTTTAGCATCTTTACCAAGTACTTCAACAGCTAAGTTTCCATCTATCTCATTTCTAATTAATAACTTTAGTACCGAGCCATCATCATCAGCTAAAGCATCAAGTATTTTTTTTCTATCTCTTCTACTTATACCTGCTTTTTCTAGCCGTTCGGCTGTGATCCAGTCATCACCCATTTGTCTACCATCTTTAGTCATACCTAATGGAGAGGTGTTATATTTGGCTTCTGTAATCACATAGTCTGGTGGTGGATTTGGGTGCAGATATATTCCGTCAATACCTGATTGTCCTGGTTTATAATTACCGTCGGTTTTACCTAGCGGTGTAAAACCATTTTCCAGCATTAATTGGTGTGCATTGTACTCACCAGTAGCACCTTTTCTATGGTTTAATGATTTATGCTGCGTAAAGTCACTAGGCGTCTTACGTGATGGCGGATTAACTTTGTTAACTGGAGCACCTTTGAGATCGTTTCCTTCTGGAGCTGAAAGCTCAGGCGCTTTAGATTTCTTCGGCACATTGGTAACACCAACCTGTGGTAACTCCCCTTGATACTCATCCAGTGCTTTATTAACTCGCTGTCCGATTTCTTGGGCGGCTTGTTGCATATACTGGTCGATTTTTGGGGTGACCTCGTCTAGGCGTTTTACCGTGGCTTGCATGCCTTCGATAGCGGCGTCTGGAAGTAGTAGGTCGTAGTGCCAACTGGTGGACATTTCATCGAGTGAATCGCGTAGGCCTTTGACGATGTTTTTTACTTCCGTGGCGGATTGTTTTCCTAGGTCTTGCCAGTTGATGTCTCTTAGGTATTTAACTGGGTCGCCTTTACCGACTTTTCTTTGGGTAAAAAGCCGCAGTACGGCAAGCGCAGCAGAGAGTGATTCTCCGGTATTTTTTTAGATAACCTTGCCTATGGTTATGATATGTCTTGGGCCTCTATTTATGGCTTTGTCTTACCACTGCACACCATCTCAGTAGAGTAGTTAAAGGTTAGCAACCGTGGTTTCTCTAATTAAAAATGTAAATGAAAGCAGCAGAAGAAATGTGGTGAGAAATGTAGGCTAGGAAGACGATTGAACCTAGCCTCACAACATCTATGTATTTAAAGGACTTAAAAAAGTGCTATTGGTTATGGGGTAATTGGTTAGATAGCGCAACGATATCGGCCATAACACGCTTTTCTCCAAGGTCTGCTAAGAAAGCTAAATGTTCCGTGGCTTTTACCTTTTGGAGATTCTCAAGCTTAGGTTCGCCACCAAGGGCAAGAGCAGGCGCAAAGCCATAAATCTCTCCATTTTCAAGAGGACCTAGCTTTTCGACAGCTCGTTCAAAAAGAGGCTGATCATTGATATCGTCTAAATCAATTTCTGAAGTTGTTTTTATAGAAAAGAAAAGGTCTAGGCTTCTAGTTTCACCTCTACTAACATATTTTTCATTATCAAAGGTCGGGAAAATCATGCCATAACTACTTGTTATTGAAATGCTATTCCCTGAATTCTTTCCCCAGACATAGATCTCACCGAATGCATCTAGTGCAATTACATGGAAGCTGTCTATACCGTCATTTTGCATTTTTTCAAACTTCGTGCCTCTTAACCATTCAGTCAAGATATCTTGATAATCTTTTGGATTCACCATCCATAAACGGCCTTTCCCCCAACCACAAAAGCCGTATTCCTTCCAGTACTCAAGTAAATTATTCGGTAAAATACCTTGGTAATACTGGAGTTGCTCATCTGTTGGTTGAATCGCTTCTATCGCTGGACCAAACCCACCAAAGTTATAAAAATTGTCAAAAAACTTGTTCATTATTTGCACCTATGTAGATTCATATTTAATTTTGCATCTGGACCCAATGCTTTTAGTGCTTTCTCTGCCTCATTATCCATTAGCTCAACACGACTCAACGTAGTCTTTTTACCTGAGTCATCAAAACCTTTTTTATTCCATCGTGCGCCAATAGATTGGTTAACACTAGCGTCACCTAAATCAACCACCTCATCTAACCCCCCTGCAATCATATCAGGGTTATGTAAAGCATTGAGGGTTTTCATGTCCCTTTTTGCTAATTCTTCAGCTTTTCTAACAGCTTCTTCGCCGAAGTACTCTCCACTTTCTTGGAGCTCTAATTTGTATTTGTCAATTAACTTTTTCTTAAACTTTTCTCTAGCCGCCTTCTGCGCCTTACCAGTTCCTTTTCGGCCAATCTTTTTATAAGCATCGCGATTTTCAAGATACTGTTTTACAGTCATGCTATTTAGCCCGTCCATTTGTCCTTTTAATTGGCGGTCATATTCAACAGCGGTTCCTTTGGCATTCTTTTTAAAACAAGGCACGTTGTATTGCGGCATACGTTTTATTGCAGCCCCTGGCAACTCATTTCCTTTTGGCGGCTCCAATTCATCGGCTTTGGCTTTGGTGGGCTTGTCGGTAACGCCTCGAATTGGTAATTCCCCTTGATACTCATCCAGTGCTCTATTAACTCGCTGTCCGATTTCTTGGGCGGCTTGTTGCATATGCTGGTCGATTTTGGGGGTAACGTCGTCTAGGCGTTTTACCGTGGCTTGCATGCCTTCGATGGCAGCGTCTGGGAGCAGTAGGTCGTAGTGCCAACTGGTAGACATTTCGTCAAGTGAATCGCGCAGGCCTTTGACGATGTTTTTAACTTCCGTGGCGGATTGTTTTCCTAGGTCTTGCCAGTTGATGTCTCTTAGGTATTTAACTGGGTCGCCTTTGCCGAGCTTGCGCAGTACGGCAAGCGCAGCCGAGAGCGATTCTCCGGTATTTTTTAAGATAACCTTGCCTACGCCTTTGACTGCTGAGCCCACAACTGGCACTAAACCAATACCCGTTAGGGTAAAGGCAAGCCAAGCGTCGGTGTCGTTGGCTTCATCATCGTCAGTCAGTAACATGACATTGGCGGTGATATCTCGTAAATCCATGACTTGGTCGATAATTGGTATCATGGAAATCAAGGTGCCTACCACGATTTGTGACGTGGAGGGGTTTTGATTAAAGTCGCCTTGCAGTGTGCCCCACAACCAATCACCTGCTTGGGTTGCAATGCCGTTGGCTTCTATCAGTGGTGCGGTATTGCCGCTGCGTACCATTTCAGCCGCTCGCGCTGGGGTGATTTGTCCATACAGAGGATTTTTAGGGCGATTATCTTCTGGCAGGTAATCGCGTTTATCCTCACCATATTGCACGGTGTATTGACCAGGCGGTGCATTCTCAATTTTTGCTTTACCGCTATCGTCTAAGTTACCGGTCAGCTCTGTGCCGTTTGCAAATCGAATGGTATAAGGCGCGCCCATAATTGGGCTGCCATCTTGATAGGTATAAGACAGCTCAATGGTACTGCTCGCCATGGTGGCAATGCCATCGGCAGCCAATGAGAGTCGAGCATTCTCAGAGAGGGCTTGAATTTGCGGTACACTTGGCATAGTGGCGCTTTGTTTGCTGCCAATATCTTGCTCCATGCTACCGTCAAACACGGTCATGGCTTTGCCTTTTAAGGTCAGTAATTTGTCTGCAAAGATGTTGACGTTACCACTTGAGTCAATGCTGATTTCACTGCCGCCATTGGTAAGGGTGAGGTTGCCAGAGCCACTGCCTTTTACTGTGATATTGCCTTGGCTTTGAATGATTTGACTTCCCGCCGGCGCGGTGATGGTGAGGTTGTTGTCTGCCTTGAGCTTTATATCACTTTGGATAACACTGCGATGGCTGCGACCCGCCTTAAGGGTGATATTTTGTTTGGCGCTGACGTCAATTTGATTGGCGGTGACGTCTAGGTTGGTTGCGGCATCAATAATCACCGACTTTTTACTCTCCAGTGCCAGTTGTTGTTTGGCGCTGGCAATAAAGGTTTTATTGGTGAGTAGTCGAATTGCACTTTTAACACTGCCAAGTTGTATGTCTTTGGCCGCAAAAATATTCATCGCGCCAAGTTGCGCAAGCCAGTGAATATAAGGCTGCTTTTTATCCCCATGTAACACCAAGTGCTGGTTGCCCGCTAGGGTTTGCAACACAATATGCGGGGTATTTGGGGTGTCATCAAACATCAACAGGTTTTGGCCGCGAGAGCACAACACGTTTTGGGTGTTATTGGCGCTAGTAACAACCGACGGTTGCGTGTCGTTAAGGGCAAACCCTAACAAGTAACTTTGGTCTGGGTCGTTGTTCATACAACCGATGAGCACATTACTGTCTGGCAGGAGTGGAAAGTGTAACCCCGTCGGTTGCTTTTGACCGCGACAGGCATATTGGGTGAGGCGCTTTACCGACTCGGTCACCTGACTATCGAAATGTACTTGCGTGGCATATTGCCCTTGGGTATCTAAGTGAGGGTTGGCCTTTGACCCCGACAGCGAGCGCACTGTGGCGGTAAACACCATCGGCTTGGGGCTATGCTCTGGGGGAGTAATACGTATTGGCTCACCTCGTGGTACACACACCGACTCGCTATGATACGCAACTTGCTTAGGGTCATTGGCACTGCCTTGCTTATACACCTGTTTACTGCGAATACAGGTATAATCGCCACCTTTCGCTGTGCCTAATTTACCATTTAACGAAAACGAATAACCGGCATTGGCTTCGGCTACGTTTCCTACTAGCGTGACTTCATTTTTACCTTGTTGATAGGCAAGCTCGAGATTGCCGGTGCGCTCAAATTGCTCAGCAGGATTTTGTGCAGCAGGCTCAAAATAACTGCGCTGCGCCGAGCTGACCGAGGTTGGTGGATGGGCATTCATATGCACTTGGGAGCCACCCATTCTAAAACGATGGCGGCTTTGGCACTGCGTAAACCCAACAAAGCCGGTTTCATGCTCGTGAACTAGACCATCTTTATCCGTCACCGACAGCAAGCCTCGCTCAATATACGGGCTTGCAAGATTCCCCTCGGCAATCACTATCGACTCAATAAAATCATGGCATTCAAACCAATAAATTAACCCGTACTTTGCTAAGAGTCGGGTGAAAAAGGTGTAGTCGTTTTCTAGCGCTTGCACGCACTGCGGTAGCGTGGGTAAATCTTTAGTGACTCGCCATTTTATCCGGTCTTGTGAATAGCCGGCTTTTTGTATCAACTTATTGAGGACAGACTGGACATTGGCTTGTACAAAGATTTGGCTTTTTTCTGTTTGCTTAAGTAACTCAAGGCGAGGCTTTAAGACCACCTCTGCACCACAGGTGTGCTCAGACACAAAGCCAGATTGGATATCAAACAAAGTCCCAGTGAAATACGTTGATATTGCGTCCGGTGACTCAATTTCAAACGTGAGCATATTGCCGACAAGTAACTCATCAGCGAGGTCAAATTGGGATTCTAGGTTCGCTTTGAGTAAAAAGCCGCTATTGATACAGGTCGTGAGTTCAAAATCGACGACATGTACAGGATGGTTAGTACCATACACCACAATCCTTGTTTGCATTTTTTATGTCCACTGTTGTTGGTTAAAGCCGTTCCACCAATACACAGTACGACTTCCTAGTGTGCTGCGATTGGTTTTTATTTGCGCGCTATTGTTACATAAAAGGCAAGCATTTTTAACTCATTTTTTTATTCAGCATCCGAATGCTTATCTTTTGGCATAACGGACTGTTTTTAAATCTCAAGTCAAATGAAACGGTGTCAGCTTGCCCTCCTTGGCAGATATCAAAGCGCATCCATGCGCTTCTCGTTCATTCTTTTTACACGACGCGATCGAGCGAACCAAGAAAACGTCGCCCCAGCATCACACTTAACCCTCAAATCCTAAGCCGACATAGTGCAACCGTCTTGTAAGGCACTTCCCTGTGCCAGACAAGACTTGGCCGACATCCTGTCGGCACATTGCATATCAGCTTATGCTTTTCGGGTGTGATGGAGGGGGAAATAAGTTGCTTTTGAGATCGTCTACGACTTCATCAATAAAGCTGTTTGCAAGGGTTACAAAAACTATCAGCGTAGCCTCCAAGCTCACAGTCTAAATAGTGTTGTGGGAGGCGGTTCACCCGCCGAGAAGTATGTTTTTCGGGTGAAGAGGGAGTGCCTTTTCTTTAAGTATCAAAGAAAAGTAAGTCGTAGCCCATGGATGGGCGTTGAACCCAGTTAGGAGGACGGGCTGACTTTACTCATAGCAGCGATATATGGACAAGGATGTCGAGCGTGATACGTGAATTAAACAGAATTCTTAGCCATTAACCCAATCCTGTCAATTTATAGTAGAATAACCAACTTATGATGAGGTACTGCTGCTGTATTAAAAGCGTTTAGTACCCTATGTTGTATCCTTAACTTTTCTCTTGCTTCGTACGAATGGCGCGATGGTGGGCGTGAGTTTGGCAAGGTGTTCAACATATGAGCTTTTAAAGTTAATTAATACAGGTGGTTATAATGGCAATACAGTGGTTCCCAGGGCATATGAATAAAGCGCGCAATGAGATCAAAGAGATCATGCCGCAGATGGATGTCATTATTGAAGTGCTGGATGCTCGTATTCCATATAGTAGTGAAAACCCGATGGTAGGGCAGTTACGCGGTGACAAGCCGGTTATCAAAATCATGAACAAAGCGGACCTTGCCGATCCTGAACTGACCAAGCAGTGGATGGAGTATTTTGAACGTGAGAGCGGTGTAAAAGCGCTGGCGTTTGGTCATGATAAGGCGAATGAAGTACAGCGTATTAATGCGCTTTGCAAAAAGCTTGCACCTCATAAAGTGGGTCAAGATAAGCAGCTAAAAGCCATGATCATGGGTATTCCAAATGTGGGTAAATCGACACTTATCAATACACTTGCTGGCAGAATTGTTGCAAAAACAGGTAACGAACCGGCGGTAACTAAAGCGCAACAGCGTATTAAGCTTGAAGACGGCATTATGCTTTACGATACGCCGGGTATGTTGTGGCCAAAGGTTGAGAACGAAAACTCGGGCTATCGTTTGGCGGCAACGGGTGCTATTCGCGATACGGCTATCAATTATGAAGAAGTGGCGAGCTATACCGCTGAATATTTGCTAGGTGCATATCCAGAGCTTTTAAAAGCACGTTACAAACTCGACGAATTACCGGATTGTGATTGGACATTTATTGAGATGGCTGGCCGCAAGCGCGGTTGTGTAAAGGGTGGCAATCAGGTCGATACGCATAAGATGTCGGAGATTTTAATCAACGAACTGCGCGATGCTGTTATCGGGCAGATCACGATGGAAACGCCGGAAATGCGAGAGTCGGAAGAAGAAATGGTTGCTGAGTTACGAGCACAAGCTGAGGCTAAAAAGGCCGCGCGTGAAGACGAAAAACGTCAGCGCCGCGCAAGAACGCGTAAGAATCGCCGCTAAGCGGCGAATTTGGTTTGATTCCGGCCTTGTTTGGCACGATAGAGCGCGGCATCGGCGCGCTTTATAAAACCATCTTCTGATTCATCAATATGGTATTGTGCAACGCCAATACTGACTGTCACTTTGACCTCACATTCCGCCTGCTCTAGAGCAACATGGATCTTCTCAGCAATCGCAATTCCTTGCTCTAACGTCGCTTTGGGTAGCAATACCATAAATTCTTCCCCCCCCCAGCGGCACAGCAAACCTTTGTTTTCTATCTGGCGTTTACATACGTTGGAGAAACATTGCAGCACTCTGTCGCCTACCACATGGCCATGTTGATCGTTCACTTGTTTAAAGTGGTCAATGTCCATCATCAACATCACTACAGGGGTTGATTGGGTACGCGCTTTCGCTAAATGGTGCTGAAGCTGTGGCTCGAAGGCTTGGCGATTAAAAGTATCAGTGAGTTTGTCGTACTTCGCCATTTTTTCTAAGCGTTTTTGATAGTGATTAAACGTCAACTGCGCCACGGCCAATATTAATAGGGTGACGAGGCTCCCTACCCATAAATTGGTTGTGAGGATGTCGCTTATTCCACTGGATTTATCTATTGTTTGCTCAACAATTAAATACCAGCCTATTGAGTCCAAATAGCGCGAATGAACAAACTCGGCATGGTCGTCAGTTTCCAACCGAAATTGATATTCGGATTGATTGAGCAGCGCCGTTGCTTGGGTTGGAAAGCGGTCATGAATACTGGTGCCAGATAGGGTCTGGTCGTTAAAAAATAATAGCCTGCCTTTGTGGTCGATAAAATACAGTTTGCGCGCGTAACTGGCTTCGTATTGTTCGATTAAATTGTGTAAATCAGCCAATAAGATACCAACCCCAACAACGCCAATTACATCGTTGTTTTGCTTTATTTTATGATTGACGTAAACAATGGCTTCGTTGTTGTCTCTTGGATCTATATCAACATTGAGCGCATAGTCAGCATCGCTATGCAGGCTTTCTCGGTACCAATCGTTTTGTTTGGCGCGGATGTCTAACTGCTGGGTGCTACCATCAAAGTGGTAATAAGTGAGGCTCTTGTCATCCACTAAAAAGCTCGTTTTTGCGTGATGTAATACTCGAGTATCTTCTAAGTAGGTGAAAATAAGCGCAGGGTCTTGCTGTGAAGACGTTAGCCAACGTTTAATAAAGACGTTATTTGCCATTTGCTGAGAAACAATGATTGGAGCTTGGAGCCGTTTTTGTATGTCTAAATCAATCAGATGGCTGGTGAGTGGCAGAGCATCATCGCTCACCCCTTTATACAACGACTGTTTAGCGTGCTCGATACTTATCCAGCTGGTGAAAATAAACCCTACCAACAGCAGCAGGCTTAACAACATATTATAACGGTAGCGTCGAGCGTTCATATTATTGTTATTTTTGGAAAAATAGAATGATACGGATTCTAGTAAAAGAAAACGATTACACGACATTACAGCTGAACAAACGCTGATCGAAAATATAGACATAAAAAAAGCCCTGAGCAGGGCTTTTTGATTCATATCTACCGTCACCGATATGAGCAATGTAGCAAGTAAAAAGTGGTTGCCAGTGATACACATCAAGGGGCGTTGTAGCACATCACCGACAACACGATTCAGGGTCGAATCAGCAAGAGCATGTCCTCTTGTTGATATTGATTATCAATTAGATTTGCCGTTAGGTCAATACCTTTTTGAAAATAATTCTCATTAATATTTGTGTGGCTGTTTTTCGGTAAGCGCTGAAAATAGATATAAATTTTTGGCATAAAAAAAGCCCTGAGCAGGGCTTTTTGCGTTCATATCTACCGTCACCGATATGAGCAATGTAGCAAGTAAATTGTGAGAATAAACTTAGTCAGGTTTAGGGGCGACTGAATTAAGCTCATTCAAGCCATTAACGTTGGCCAGCCGTGTTTCAGGGTCGAGAAACAAACTAGAGTACTAATGCCAATCTCAAGGTAGCGAGTACATCAGGTAGACAGGGCTTTACAACTATCAACCTTACTAACTGAGTTGGCGAAACAACACGTTGCCGTCTTGTTGATAGTGATTATCAGTTAGATCTAATAATGAGTCAATACTTTTTTGAAAATAATTCTCATTAATATTAGTGCGGCTGTTTTTCTAGCAAGTGCAGGAGTAAAAATAAATTTTGGGCATAAAAAAAGCCCTGAGCAGGGCTTTTTGATTTCATATCTACCGTCACCGATATGAGCAATGTAGCAAGTAAAAAGTGGAGTTAGCGTCTAAATACGAGGAGCAATGCAAGTGCCTGCTAACGTCCTTGGTAGTTGTGGATACCAGCCTTGTTTCGGGTCAAGAAACTATTGTAATAACAAGTTGAGCCGTCACTCTCGCCTTGTTGATAGTGATTATCAATTAGATTTGAAGGGCTGTCAACGTTCTTTTTGAAAATAATTCTTATTTAGATCTAAGTGGTTGGAATTACACCAAATTTAAATTTATTGAGTTTATTGTTTTATTAATGTGATGGTTTTTGGTGTGTTGTATGTCTTATTTCTGCTTATTCTAGGGGGCTAAGTATTATTCTATATTGAGCTTTGTAGGCTCACCGCCTCCAGAGCTTCAGAGAAAAGCTAGGTTAATTCATCATCCACATCTTAGATATTTTGATTAACGCAGCAGTCATACTTTCGCTTCACTCGTTATTTATTTCCACACTACTTTGGGTTTTGTGCATATTGCTCATGATTTTTATGCACAAAATGCGTTTTACTCAACTTAATCAACTTATTTCCGCAATCTATGGTTAATTGAGGGTTAACAATAAGCTCGTACTTGATAGCAGGTTGTAGTCGCTAGTCACAATACTTTTAAGACAAATGAGTACAGAGCAATGAGAACAACAATAATGAAGCCAGTTGCAGCAATGTCATTAATTGCGGTAACTGCTTGCCCCGTTTTGGCACAACAAGATGAAGCACTAGCCAGCAAGGTTGCAAAGCTAGAAGCGCAATTAAAGGAATTACAGTCCAATAAATCACTGAACCTTGAGTTTGGTGGGCGTGTACAACTCGATTTTAACCATTTTAGTGGTGCATACAGCGCCGATAATGAGGGTGATGCCGCCAGCGACTTTTTTCCGCGCCGGATCCGCACCTATGTAGAGAGCGAGCAGGGCGATTGGGAGCACAAGTTACTACTCGATTTTGCCGAAGGCGATGCCGAGATAGTCACAGTAAGAGTGCGTTATACCGGCTGGAACAACGGCCCGCGCTTTCAGTTTGGTAAATTAAGAGAAGATATCACCCTGAATGCGCTCACCAGCAGCAAACACATCAATACCATAGAGCGCAGTTCTATCGCTGATACGTTTTCTCCTTACTTTCGATGGGGCGCATCGGCTTATCAATATTTTAAAGATTCCGGTTTTCGCTATGCATTAGGGGTATATAAAAACGACGCTTTTGGTGCATCTGGGCGTGACCAAGATGACCGTCTGGCACTAGCCTATTCGGGGCGTTTGACTTGGTCGCAACACACTTCCGGTAAAACCCTGCATTTAGGTGGTTGGGGTTCGTACCGTGATATGGGCGGTGCTACGCTGGGTAATCGCCTTGCTCGCGGTGAAGTACGCGAAGCCAAGGTGCGCCTTGTAGATTATGCTGCAGGCGGTGATGTAGTCGCCCTTGATAGCATATCACAAGCCGGGTTAGAACTGGCTTATCAACATAACGCCTTTATGCTTGAGGCCGAATATGCCACACGTAACTTAGATACCCTCGACCCTACTTCTGCTTTAGATGGGGGAGATATTTCGGGTTATCACCTGTCTTTGAGCTATTTCCTGACCGGTGAACACAAACAATATTCCGCAGGCTCTGCGGTATTTAAGCAACCTAAAGGGGTAAAAAATGCGTGGGAGTTGGTTGCGCGTATTTCCAGTATGGATGCTGAAAACGCCAACCAAGGCACGCAAGTCGACGCCTACACACTGGGCGGCACCTATTACCATTCCAGCAGCTTAAAGTTCATGGCTAACCTTGTCTATGCGGATGTTTCAGGAGCTGGAAGTACCGCGTTGGTTGGTGACGAAGATTCAGGATTTGGTTTCGCTGCACGCTTGCAGTATTTATTTTAACGGGAGCAGGTTATGAAGTTTGCATTAAAGCATCTCAAGTTGGCAATGGCTGGCGTGGCGATGATGTCTACTCAGGTATTAGCGGATACCCACTTTTTAATTCCCGGTGGTCCAGGTGGTGGCTGGGATACTACAGCTCGGGCTGTGGGCGAGGCGTTAGTGAAATCAGGGCTTGAGTCCAATGCGTCGTTTCAGAATATGTCGGGCGGCGGTGGCGGCCGTGCTATTGCTTATTTGATTGAATCGGGCAATAAAAAAGGCGATATGTTGATGGTTAATTCAACGCCAATCGTGCTGCGCGCGTTATCGGGTAAGATCCCCTACAGTTATCGTGATTTAACGCCCGTTGCCAGCGTAATTGCCGATTATGGTGCATTCGTGGTGCATGATGATTCGCCTTTTAAGAGCTGGAAGGAGGTGATTGCTCGTCTAGAAGTAAACCCCGGCTCTGTGACAGTTGCGGGTGGTTCTGCTCGCGGCAGTATGGATCATCTCGTTGCAGCACAAGCAGTAAAAGCGGCTGGCGTTGATGGTCGTAAGCTGCGTTACATTCCTTACGATGCTGGTGGCAAAGCCAAGGCCGGTTTATTGTCTGGCGAGGTGAAGATGCTCTCGACCGGATTAAGTGAAGCGCTCGACATGGCAAAAAGTGGTCAGGCGCGCATTCTTGCTGTTACCGCGCCAGAGCCTATCGCGGACTATCCAGAGATCCCAACCCTGAAGTCTTTAGGCTATGACATGGAATTTGTTAACTGGCGTGGTTTTTTTGCGGCTCCGGATCTCCCCCAAGTAAAACTTGACGAATATACCGTGAGATTACAAAAGCTGGTGCAAAGCAAAGAATGGGAAGCGGTGCGTGCGCGCAACGGCTGGTTGAATCTATTCAAGCCACAGCACGAGTTTATTGAGGCGCTAGAGGCACAAGAGGCGCAGCTGAAAGTGGTGATGGAAGAATTGGGTTTCGTTAGACGCTGATTAAATTAAATAGGTGGCTGCAGTGAGGTTACTGCACCACCTAAAAGTGGGTAATTCACTATGTTAAACCGAGAATTGTTAGGCCCAGTGCTGTTTTTAATTCTGTTTTCACTCTATGCGGTATCTGCTTGGCAAATCCCGATTATGCCTTTTGAAGAGTACGAGGCGGTAAACTCTGCAACTTTGCCTAAGGTATACGCGCTGATTGGCATTGTTGTTTGTCTTTTGTCGATTGCCGCAACACTGTTTAAAGGCGTCCTTGCGTCTGATACACGTGAAGGAGCGGAGACTATCTCCAAGGCAACCATAGCCCAATGTGCAGCACTGATTGTATTGATGCTTATCTACAGCAGTGTGCTTGAGGAGCTCGGGTTTATTGTCTCGACCATTTTGTTTTTAGGCTGTGGCTTTTTAATTATGGGTGAGCGACGTAAGCAAATTTTGTTATTGGCGTCAGTGCCTGTGGTTATCGTATTTTGGGCCATTATGACGCAGCTACTTGGGATCTATCTGGTTCCAGGTGAGTTTTGGAGTTAAGCCATGTTAGACGGTATTTTAGTTGGCCTGTCCACGGCCTTTATGTGGCAAAACTTACTGTACGTAATTGTTGGCTGCTTTGTCGGTACTTTTATCGGCATGTTGCCCGGCTTAGGGCCAATCACGGCGATTGCGTTGATGATCCCTATCACTTACAACATCGGTGCCGACTCCGGTATGATCTTAATGGCGGGCGTATATTACGGCGCAATCTTTGGTGGTTCGACTTCCTCTATTTTGATTAATGCTCCCGGTGTAGCTGGGACTGTGGCATCGTCATTTGACGGTTATCCAATGGCAAAACAAGGGCATGCGGGTAAGGCTTTGGCTATTGCCGCTTATGCTTCATTTACTGGCGGAACGATTGGTGCGTTGATGCTCATGATAGCCGCACCACTACTTGCAAAAGTGAGCTTAAGCTTTCAGTCTCCAGACTATGTGATGTTGATGTTTTTGGGCTTGACTGCGATTGCTGCTTTTTCTGCAAAAGGGCAATTTTTAAAAGCCATGATGATGACCGTATTTGGCTTGATGCTGTCGACGGTGGGAATAGACCCTTCATCTGGTACTGAGCGTTTTACCTTTGGTCAGGCGGACTTGCTAGACGGCGTAAGCTTTTTGTTGGTCGCAATGGCAACCTTTGCATTGTCTGAGGCGCTGATCAACGTGATCCGTCCTGAAAAAGCTAATCAAGGTTCGAATGATGATGACACCCCCGTTATTGGCTCAACAAAATTATCTGGCGCTGAAGTGAAGGAAATGGCGCCAGTTGTGGGGCGTTCTTCGATTTTAGGATTTATCATTGGCGTATTGCCGGGGGCTGGCGCAACGATTGCGAGTTTTATGGCTTATGCGACGGAGCGAAATTTGGCACCCAAAGCCATTCGTGAGCGTTTTGGGCGTGGTGAAATCCGCGGCTTAGCAGCACCTGAGTCGGCAAACAATGCCGCTTGTACTGGGTCGTTTGTGCCCTTGTTAACGCTTGGGATCCCGGGGTCTGGCACCACTGCGATTATGTTAGGGGCGCTGATCGCCTATGGTATTCAGCCGGGTCCTACGTTAATGCAGGACAATCCTACGGTATTTTGGTCGGTAATTGTGAGCATGTATTTTGGCAACATTGTGCTGCTGATTTTGAATTTGCCACTGATCCCTTATTTTGCAAAGGCTTTGACTCTGCCACGCTCAGTTCTCACGGTGATGATTTTATTCTTTAGCTTGATTGGCGTTTATCTGGTGTCATTTAATACCTTTGATTTGTTTATGATGGTAGGTTTTGCCTTGGTGGCGGTGGTGCTGAGATTATTGAGTTTCCCGATGGCACCTTTGCTCCTTGGGTTTATTCTCGGCGATATGATCGAACGCAATTACCGCCGCGCCATGATGATTTCGGATGGCTCTATTAGCTTTATTTGGGAGAGGCCACTAACTTTAGGCATATTTGCGCTTGCCATGTTAGTGTTGTTGATCCCATTAAAAGAGTACTTCCAGCAACGAAAAGTTGCGCAGTAACCCAGCAGTGAGGAAATACGTGTGTCGCAATCACAAAAATTAGCACGCAGACCAAAACGCTTAGAAACGCGACTGATCACTTGGGTTGTGGGCTTGTGTGTGATCCAAGCATGCTTATTTACCGCACTGGTGTATCAGGTTATTACGCAAAGCTTACACCAAGAAGTGGGAGAAAAAGCCTTGGCTTTGGCTAAGGCGGTGGCGGTTCGTGAAGATGTGATGACGGCACTCATAGCAGATAGGGATAGCTCACAGCTCCAACGCCTCAATACTAATGTTGAGCTGCTGCGCCAGGCAACTGGCGCAGATTTTATCGTCATTGGTGACACCGAAACGCGACGTATTGCCCACCCCGATGAGCAAAAAATTGGTCGCACTATGGTCGGAGGGGATAGCCAAGCCGCACTGTCTGGAGAGAGTTATATCTCAACAGCACAGGGCAGCTTAGGTGAGTCTATTCGAGGTAAAGTGCCTGTGTATTCCCCCGCTGGTGAGGTGATTGGTTTAGTGTCGGTAGGCTTTTTAGTGCAATCCGTCGAGTCGTTGGTGTTGCAGCGCAGCATTGCCGTTTTTGTTGGAGCTGCAGCGGTGTTACTGCTCAGTGTCATTGCTGCGATTTGGATTGGTCGACGTGTCCGCCAAGCTATTTTTGGCCTGCAACCAGATGAAATCGGGCGCTTATTTGCAGAGCAAGAGGCCATACTGAATACCGTACGTACGGGGATTATCGCGCTCGACCCTGATGGCAGCGTGCGCCGTTTGAATCAACGTGCGTGCGAAATTCTCGAAAAGCCTCGCGGCTTGAGTAAGCAGGGTTTGCACCTGAGCGATCTGTTGCCAGAGCATAGCAACTTCTTGTTGCATAATCCCAATCGCCCTTTGGTTGGTTTTGAGCTATTTGTTGCAGACAAGCGTTTGGTGTTATCGCGGTTTGCGCTACAAGTGCAAGGTCAACACGAAGGTATTTTACTGAGTATGCGGCCCTCCGATGAACTAGAGTATGTGTCAAAGCAGCTCACTAAAGTACAGGCTTTTGCAGAACTGCTGAGAGTGCAAACGCACGACTATTCAAACAAGTTAAATACCATTGGCGCGCTTATCCAAATGGCGCAATATGACAAAGCGATTGAGCTGATAGGTCAAGAAAGCCAAGGCTCACAAGCGCAAATCGAAAACCTCCTCACCTATATACAAGAGCCAGTGATCGCGGGCTTATTACTCGGTAAATACCATAAAGCGCGAGAGCATAATGTGGCACTCGAGGTGAGTTCCGACAGTGCGCTGTGCGCTATCCATCAAAAAGAGATGTTGGAACGAATAGTTTCAATATTAGGTAATCTCATTGATAATGCCATCGAAGCGGCAAGAACGACGGCACAGTTGCGGCCTGCCAAAGTGGTCGTAACAGTGGATGAAACGGTTCAGGATATTATCTTTGATGTTGAAGATAGCGGCACTGGACTGATTGGTAACGTCGAAGAAGCGTTTACGCCGCAGTTTAGTACTAAGTCCGGCGACCAACATGGTGTTGGCTTATATCTTGTAAAAACAAATCTTGATTCCTGCCACGGAACCTTAGAGGTTGGGGAGTCTGAATTACTTGGTGCAAGGATCACGGTCTTTATTCCCAAGCAAGTAAAAGAGCAATAACAATGACTTATTCTGTGGTGATCATCGAAGATGAAGTAGCTGTGGCACAATTATTAGCGCAATACCTAGTGACACCGGCAACACCAAGTAGCGCAAGACAAGGGCAATATAGGGTGGTGGCCAGTAGCGACAATGTTTCTACCGCGACGGTACTGCTGAGTGCGATACAAGCCGACTTAATTTTATTGGATATTTATCTACCCGATGGTAACGGTCTTGAGTTTTTAAAGATGCTACGCGAGCAAGGCTGTAAAAGCGAAGTGATGCTGATCACCGCAGCAAAAGAAGTGGCGACGCTAGAAAAGGCGATCCGTTTGGGAGTCTGCGACTTTTTAGTCAAACCGCTGATCTTGGAACGGCTCGACCTCGCACTCGCCCGCTTTGAAGCACGTCAGCATTGTTTGGATGGTGCCAATGAAGTGACGCAATCTATGGTCGACACTTTATTTGGTAGTGAACAGGTGAGTGTACAAAGTACGGCTAGACTACCTAAAGGCGTTGACCCACTTACTTTGGAAAAAATTCGTACGGCATTTCAAAGCCAGCCCAAGCAGGTGTTTACTGCAACCCAAATGGGAGAATTGGTGGGGGTGAGTCGCTCAACTGCTCGGCGCTATTTAGAGTTTTTGGTTAGTATAGAAGAAGTAAAAGCCGACCAAAGCTACGGTAGCATTGGCCGGCCAGAGAGAAGCTATCATTTAAATTAAGGGTGTGCCTGTAGTGACTGCCATGGGATCACCGGCGCATCATTGCTGCTAGGGCGAGTAAATTCGCTGAGATAAGGTGTGGGCCCCGTGAAGAAACCGGTATTACGTAAGTAAAAACGGTTTTGCTCCTCACCACCTTGATAATCCAAACGCGACCCTTTTCTGGCGGTGGCGTCATAAGTGAATTTAGCTTGATTTAACTCAACCCAGTTACCTTGGGTGTCACGCAAAAACTGGCGATTATAAAATGCCTTACGCTCAAACTGTCCTGCTTCGGGTAAAAAGTTTTCCAAAAAGCTATGCGGTCTTGCAACATAGGTGTTGGTTTCAGGGCGGCTAAAGGCTGCGATCAGCTTCCATTGACCAGTTTCCGGCGCATAAAAATAGCCACGATATTCAGTATGGCCTTCATAAGTCGTACTGGGCTCGATATTAACTAAAAAGCGATATGTCGTATCCGGCTGCCAGTTATAACGTAAATAGCTTTGTCCACCAGATCCCTCATTGCCAAATTCACCGACGTAAACGCCTTCGCCTTTATCTAGCAATTTGATTTTAAGATTGTCAGGAATTGTGCTCGGATCATCCGTTTGGTAAGGGCTCCAAACCGAAAATAGCACGCGGCGCTCGGTGGGTGAGTTTACCTGAATACCAAAGTAACCTTCGCCAAAACCATTCGCCATAAAATACGAACCTTGTGGATCATAGCCAGATGGCACCGTTACTTCGTTGTAAAACCAGTTATAGTCCTTTTTATCAGGTACGGTATAGGAAAGGTGTACTGAAGGGCCGCGACGACCCCAGTAAAAGTCTTCTTTGACATAGTTAGGTGCGGGGGTCATGGCCTCACCATCGAGACTAAGTCCGGTGATGGCGGGGAAGGCACTGTTTCGCCCTTTGGCTAATGTGTCACCGGCTATTTGGACAGTTTGATAGCCAACTTGCGTCACGGCAAAGTCACCGACTTTAACCTTAGTCGGGCTTTGTCTATCGAGGATAAGCGTCACTTGTTTATTGTTATGCGTTACCAGTAATGTACTTGGTGCACTTGGTTTCTCTAGGTGTAAATAGAGAGTATAGGTGCCAACGTTATTGGCATAAAAATAGTGATTAAACCTAAGCTGCTTATCTTGCCATGGGGCAATTCCGGATTGAGTTATATATTGCCTGCTGGCGTCAATATCGTTGTTGACCCAAGCGTTACCGTAACTGCTGATATAAGCCTCTTGTGCTGAGGTAAATAGCGAGGCGCACAGCAGTATCGGTGTCATTATTGTATTCTTCATCTTAAGTTCCTTGAATGGGGCGCGTTGCCCCATGTTGATTAGAAAGAAGTGTTAATGCCTAAACTGATACTGCGGCCGTAACGGCTCAAGTGGCTCACTTGCTCTTGGGTTTTAATGTATGACCATTGACGCTCATTGGTGAGGTTGGTCACGTTTAGGTCAATTCGTGTATTTTCAGTAAGATTATAGCTGGCACTGAAATCAAACTGACCATAATCCGCTGCCCATTCCGGGCCGCCCCATGCATCTGGATACTTTAGATAATCATCTCGCCAGTTGTAAGCGATACGCGCTTGGTAGTCATCCTTTTCATAATAGATAACCGCATTGTAAGAATGCTCAGACATTCCAGCGAACGGTAGCTCGTCTTTTTCGGGGTCGTCGTATTTACTATCCGTAAATGTATAGTTGATTTGCATACCTAGGCCATCAAAAGGTGCCGGTAGCAATTCCTCAAACGACTGTTGATAAGCAATTTCGAAACCTTTGATCTCTGCTCCTGCTTCTGAACGTGGAGATACTTGGGTAAATTCCGGACCGTCAACTTCAACGCCGTCTTTTATGAATTTACCCACTTTTATCGTACCGACACGCCCCTGAGCGATAACAGATTTAATATCTTTGTAATAGGTTGCAAAGGTGAGCGCACCATAATCAGAGAAGTACCACTCTAGTCCCAAATCAAGTTGGTCTGCTCTAAGTGGCTTAATCCCAGGGTTGGCAAGGTTAAGTTCAAACTTACTGAAATTAATTGAGCTATATGGGGTTAGAAAATCGATGCTAGGTCTGGTAATAACTTTAGCCGCGCTGGTTCTAAATAACAGTGAGTCTGTTATTTCTAACTTAAAGTTCATGCTAGGCAGTACATCAGTGTAGTCATCTTCTACGTAAGAATCGGAGTAATAATCGGCAATATCCCCTTCTATGCGATAGATAATGTCGCCATCTTCGTCTTCTTCTACGTTGTATACCAGACTTGGGTAATCAAAAACGTAGCCATCAGAGGTGATCTCGGTTTTGATTGCTCTTACGCCTAGGTTTAGGTTGTAAGGCATTTCCGACAGCTCGCCGACTAGATTGGTCTCTAAATAAAGTGCAAACGTTGACTCAGAAAGCTCGTAGGAATCTTTAGGGCTCTTGGAAGCTCTAATTTTTTCATCTGCGGCTTGGGCATTAATGGATTGATAAAAAGCATAGAGTTTGTCGTAGTCGAAGCTGGCCCACGGTGCAGGGTGCATGCCCGGCTCACCATCTAGGAAGTTATCAAAGTTGGCGGGTACAAGTACATCTGCGGGTAGTCTAAATAAGTTAAGGCCACCGAGCTTTTCTACGCTTGAGTTATCAAAGCTGTCGTAATCTGAGTTTTTAAAATAAGCCCCACCATTGCTGAACATCGATGGGTTATTTGATTTGCTCACGTCTCTGGCTTTAGTTTGCTTACCGTAATGAAAGCCAAACTTGATGTCTTTGACAAATTCCCATTCCGGAATAAATGTCCCTTCGAGCCTTAACTCTTCAACATCACTGATCACTTCCGTGCCATAGTTGTAGCTGTAGTGAGCACCAAAGGGTTGATCGGCATTAAGTGCTGGTGACATGGTCACATCTGGCAGGAGATTGTCGCCTGTTTGATCTATGGTGATAGTATCAACAAAGCCACGCGCCACGATGTAGCGGTTGTCGCCATCATTGATCCGCTCAGCACGGGACTTAGACACGTCAAATTCAAGCGTTAGATCGCTGGTAGCATACCACTTGAAGTTAAGACCGGCCTGCCAAGTGTCGGTATTGCGAGGCTCAGAGACATTTAGTAGCTCAGCCATCGCGCCGTCGACTAACTCAATGTAGTTGACGTTGCCATCTTCATTGAATTTTAACTCACCTACTGCTGGGATCCCCGGCGTCCAAGGCTCATCATAGGTGACGAAAGAGATTTGATATTTTTCACCGTCAGTTTTGTAGCTTGAGTATAAGCTATCAAAGGTGACATCAATATCATTCGTTGGACGCCATTGTAACGCGAGGCTTGCACCAATGCGCTCACGTTCGTCTTGCCAGTTCGAGTAGCGTACATATCCTGGGATCATTGATGGGTGTACTTTCTCGCCCTCATCTAGCTCACCATTTCGGTTACTATCAACAGGGACTCGCACGTCGGTATTTTCTTCAGGATCGTAAAACCCTTGTCCCTCGTAGGAGTCTTCGCGTTGTGTTCGCTCTGAATAAACGGCGGTGAATAGCGCGCCAAAGGTATTGTCAAAAAAGGTATCACTAATTAGGAAGGAGGCTTGAGGGTTGGTATCGCCGGTACGTTCTTCGTAAATGGCTTTGGCACTTCCGGCGAGGGTAAAGCCATCCATATCTAACGGTCGGCGGGTTTTTATATTGATGACTGAACCAATACCCCCTTCTTGCGTTTGTGCTTGCGGTGACTTGTACACTTCTAATGATTGAACCATCTCAGGCGCAATTAAATCGAAGTTAAAGTCACGGCTAGTGTGTTCAGATGCCATTCTACGACCATTGATGGTGGTAACGTTAAAGTCCCCGCCAAGGCCCCGCACTGTGACATTTTGTCCTTCACCTGCGTTACGGGTAATGGCGATACCTGTCATTCGTTGTAGCGCTTCAGCAAGGTTTTGATCTGGGAACTTACCAATGTCTTCGGCAACGATGGCATCCATTACGCCGACGGCGTTTTTCTTGAGAAAGAGTGACTCTTTGATACTGGAACGTACGCCACGTACTTCAATTTTCTCGACTTGTTGCTTGGCTTTATCTTGCTCGTCGGATCCGCTGTTCTGTTCTGTTTCCTGTGCGTGCGCGTATTGGGACAGGGCACAGCTCACGGCCAATCCCACAGCACACAGTTTTAGAGTGTGTTTCATCTTGTTGTCCTGTTGAGTGTTGTTATTATTGCGCCCGCTTTACGGGCGCTTATTCAGGCATTGTTAGTACTTGCTATAGATAGCGTATTTAACCTCTGGTTAGTTATGTGACAATGCCTAGTGGTGCTGCAGTGCGCCATGTGCCCCTGGTGAAATCCGGGAAGTCCTTGCTATTACTTCTGTCTGCAACTGAGTCCATTGAAAGAGGGAAGACCGCTGACCAAGCAGCTGCGTCGTAAACATCCTGATCTAGCGGCTCGCCATTACGAAGGCAGTAAATAATGCGCCAGAACATTAAGAAATCCATCCCACCATGGCCGCCGTTGCGCTCTGCTTCAGCCCCCATTTTTTGCCAAAGTGGATGGTCATATTTACCGTACCAATCATTCATGTCGTAATCCCACTCGTGAAAGCTCTTACTCCCGCCGTTTTCAAGCGCGATGCGGTTGGGGAATCCTGCAAATACGCCGTTAGTACCTTGAATTAAATTATGGCGGGAGTAAGGGCGTGGGGTAGTGGTATCGTGCTGTACCATAATCGAACGACCTTTGATGGTTTTAATGATGCTGGTGTTCATATCTCCAGCAATATAGTTCAGTTGGTTACGCTCATGATTTGCTGGGAACTCTCGTTTGGCATAGGCTGCACGACCAAGTGCTGGTGAACTCATGGACGAGATATAGTCGAAGCGATCGCCACGGTTGATATTCATATATTGAGAAACTGGGCCTAAACCATGAGTGGGGTAGAGGTTGCCGTTACGTTTGGTATGCCACTGTGTGCGCCACGAGCCAGTTTTATGCTCAATTTCTTTCATTTGCCAACGAAGTTCATGGATATAAGCTGCTTCACCGTGCAATAACTCACCGAATAGCCCTTGGCGAACCATGTTTAATACCATCAGCTCGTCGCGACCATAGCAAACGTTTTCCAACATCATGCAATTCTTTTGTGTGCGCTCAGCGGTATTTACTAATTGCCATGCTTCTTCTATGGTCACTGCCGCTGGCACTTCAACCAAAGCATGCTTGCCACTTTCCATTGTGTCTACCGCCATAGGCGTATGCCATTTCCAAGGCGTAGAGATGATTACAATATCAATATCATCGCGTGCCAACATGCGGCGATAGTCCATATCACTCTTGCCGTAAGTCGCAGGCTTGGGTAAACCCTTGTCGACAACAATTTTAACGGCTCTATCGACGACTGCTTGGTGCGTATCGCAGATGGCCTTGATCTCGACACCGTCAAGATGGCAAAAGTGTTTTACCGCGCCAACACCACGTTGACCCACACCAATAAAGCCCACTCGCACGACGTCCAGTTTCGGTACGACTAAACCTTGAACTGAATTTCCTTGTGGCTTTGGTGTAAGCGGCGTCTTATTATTGTTACTTGCGCAGCCAACCACTGCGCTTGTTGCTGCGATAGCAGCCATTGATTGAAGAAATCGCCGGCGGTTTAGATCACCCATAATAACCTCTTAGTTGTTCACTCTTGTTGTTAAAAACGAAATGTTATTTTTTGGTTATTATTACGGCAGTTTCATTTTGAACGCAAGAAAAATATCTTTCATATCCTTTCGTTTGTGTTTCGATTTGTTTCTGATTTAACTTTAAATCATTACAAAACAGATATTTATGTTTGTTTTTGTTTAAAGTTAAAAAAATAAATTGAAAGCAAGTGAAAGCTGTGTAGACTAAATTTAACCAAAACGAAAGGAGGTGTCATGCTGAACACCATCGAAAGACGCCACGAAATCGTTCAACTCGTTGGTCAAATGGAACGAGTTGAAGTATCTGAGCTGGCAGAACAATTTGGTGTATCAACCGTGACGATCAGAAATGATCTCAATGCCCTGCATGAAAAAGGATTGTTGGTTCGCTCTCATGGTGGTGCTGTTGCGAGTTCTAGGTTAACCAAAGAGCTCACCATAACGGAAAAGCACGACCATCATCACCAAGTGAAAGTAGAGCTCGGAAAGGTAGTGGCGGGTCTTATTGGTAATAATGAGTCTATTATTCTGGACTCTGGTACCACCACCGAAGAGGTCGCTAAGCAACTGACAGAGCACCAACAGTTAGTGGTGATGACCAATGGTCTTAACGTGGCGCAAGCACTCGTTGCAGCCGATGACGTTGAGGTGTTGATGACCGGAGGCTCACTGCGTAAAAAGTCGCTGTCGTTTTATGGCAGCCACGCAGAAGATCAGCTAAAGCAATATCACTTTGATCGTCTGGTGCTCGGTGTTGATGGATTCTCTGTTGATGTTGGTGTAACAACACACTTTGAACCGGAAGCCGCGCTTAACCGTGAGATGTGTAAAGCTGCAAAGCAAGTCATAGTGGTGACGGACTCCAGCAAGTTCGATCGTAAAGGTGTACATCGTATTATTGCCTGCGAAGAAATTGACGTTTTGGTAACGGACAGTGGTATTCCAGCTGATATTCATCAGCAATTGGTTGCCGCCGGAATTGAGGTACATTTAATAACGTCTTAAGAGGTGATCATATGCGGCGTTTTCAAGCCCTAATCGAAGCCAATAAATCAGGGAAAAACTCAGGCATTTATGCCATTTGTTCAGCTCACCCTTGGGTGCTGGAAGCGTCGATAAGATATGCCAAGCAGGAAAATACGCTGCTATTAATTGAAGCCACGGCCAATCAAGTTAACCAATTTGGTGGTTACACCGGGATGCGTCCTGCGGATTTTATTGCCAAAGTTGAAGAGATGGCCGACGAGCTTGGTTTTGATAAGCAGTCACTGATTTTTGGCGGTGATCACTTAGGACCAGTCTGTTGGACGAGTGAAAATAGCCAAGCCGCAATGGCCAAAGCGTGTGACTTAGTCGCAGAATATGTGAAGGCCGGTTTTAAGAAGATCCACTTAGATGCCAGCATGCCCTGTGCTGACGATCCTGACGCGTTAAGCGACGATATTGTAGCTAATCGCGCTGCTTTGTTGTGTCAAACAGCAGAATCAGCCGCGATTGCGACGTTTGGTCGTAGTGATATTGTTTATGTGATTGGTACTGAAGTTCCCCCCCCAGGTGGAGCTGATGAACAGATTGACAGTCTACAACCGACCAGCCAAGTTGCTGCGCAAGAAACCCTAGCTTGCCATCGTGAACTCTTTGCAAATAAAGGATTAACGGATGCTTGGCAACGCGTGGTTGCGATGGTGGTGCAGCCGGGTGTTGAGTTTGATAACACGCAGGTTTTTGACTACAAACCGAATGAAGCGAGTGCATTAAAAGACTTTATTCGTACCGTTGACCGTATCGCTTTCGAAGCGCATTCGACAGATTATCAAACTGCAGGCGCTTATCAGTCGTTGGTAGCTGACCACTTTGCCATTCTGAAAGTCGGGCCTGAATTGACCTTTGCGCTGCGTGAAGGGTTATTCGCGCTTCACCATATTGAAAAGCAATTACTACCCTATGTTCATAGTCAGTTTATTGAGGTAGTGGACGAGGTCATGCTGGCAGAGCCTACGAGTTGGCAGCGTTTTTATCACGGCGAGTCACAGCAACTCCGGTTCTTGCGCCAATTTAGCTTTAGTGATCGCATTCGCTATTACTGGCATCAAGACGCGGTGCAAAAGGCGTTAGCAACTATGCTCGAGAATCTAGCGCAGCAGACTTTATCATTGCCGCTTATCAGCCAATATTTTCCAGAGCTATATCAACAAGTACGCCGTGGTGAAATAGAAAGGGACGCCAAAGCGTTGGTGATTGCCAAAATTCAACGTGTTGTAGCTCGCTATTCAAATGCATGTTTTGCCATGGAGAAAGCGTCATGAACACTTTTCTAGGACTTGAAGTTACGCAATTAAAAACACAAAATGCCTATTGGACAGCAAAAGAGATCAGTCAGCAGCCACAGATGTGGCAAGAAACCGCCCAATTGGTCGCGAACATAAAGCCTAAGCTTTTGGTGGAGTTAGCTCCTTTTCTAGGTGACCCTGATACTCAGGTTCTTTTGACGGGGGCGGGTACATCCGCTTATATCGGTGATGCCATCGCCACTCATCTTAATGCACGCATGCGCCAAAGCGTACGAGCAGTGAGTACAACTGACTTAGTTGCTGCACCACGACAATACCTAGCGACGGATAAACCTTGTTTATTAGTATCGTTTGCTCGCTCAGGTAATAGTCCTGAAAGTGTTGCGGCTGTAGAGTTGGTAACACAGCTGGTTAGCAACAGTCAGCACCTTTTTATCACCTGCAACCGTGATGGAAAATTGCATCAAGCAGCGCAGCAGGCAAGCAATGCAACAAGTATATTGTTACCGGATCCTACGCTTGACCAAAGTTTTGCAATGACGAGTAGCTATTCGTCAATGATGGTCGCAGCGCTACAACTTTTTGCTGCGGATGATGGCTCCTTGGATAAGTTGATCAATGCAGCGCAAAGCATGTTAGCTGCGACAGAGCAGCAAAATATCCGTGCATTTGCACAACAACCATTTGAGCGTTTGGTGTATCTAGGCTCAGGTTGTTTACTGGGATTTGCAAAAGAAGCTGCGCTAAAAATGCTTGAGTTATCGGCAGGCCAAGTAATGAGCGTGAGCGAGTCACCGCTTGGATTCCGTCATGGTCCAAAATCACTTATCAATAGCAAAACTGCCGTGGTATGTTTTATCTCAAGTGATGGCTATACCAGCTTGTACGATCAGGACTTAGTTGCTGAATTGTTGCGTGATGGTACAGCCATGACGGTGCATTCACTTTGCCCTAAAATGTCACCTTTAGAAGATGTGTGGCAAGGGTTACTGTATATGTTGTTTGCACAGCAGTTAAGTTTCTATAAAGCGCTGAACCTCGGCATTTCACCGGACAACCCTTGCCCGTCTGGTGAAGTAAATAGAGTCGTGCAGGGCGTAGTCATTCATCCATTTGGGAGCGAAGTATGATTTATGGAGTGGATGTTGGCGGGAGCAAAATTGAAATTGCGGTGTTTGATGAAAAACTGCAACGTATAGAATCTTGGCGTGTGGCGACACCAAAGCACAGTTATGAGGCGTTTTTGGCGCAAATCGTAACTTTGGTGCAGCAAGCCGATGACAAATATGGTTGTAAAGGACAGGTTGGTATTGGTATGCCGGGGATAGTGAATGCGCAGCAGCGCGTGCTATCTGCAAATGTCCCTTGCGCCAATGGCAAAGAAGTTAAAGCTGATCTCGTCGCACAACTTGAACGGCCCATTGCGGTAGAAAATGACTGCCGTTGCTTTGCGTTATCAGAGGCCAGTCTTGGAGCCGGTAAGCAATATCAAAAGGTCTTTGGGGCAATAATAGGCACCGGTGCCGGAGGAGGGTTTTGCATTGATGGCGCGCTATATAAGAGCGCCCAAGGGATCGCCGGAGAATATGGCCACCATCCGCTTTCTGCGGTGTTACAGCAAAAATATCACCTACCTATTTTAGCGTGTGGCTGTGGACTGCAAGGGTGTTTAGAGCGCTATGTCGCAGGGCCAGGGCTTGCCGGTTTGTATCAACATTTCACTACGCGAACACTTACCTCAGAACAAGTTATCACTGCGATGCGGGCTGGAGAAAGTGAAGCTCGCCATGCTTTTAATTGTTATATGGATCTGTTGGGATCGGCGTTTGCAAATTTAATCAAAGCATATGACCCTGAAGTTATCGTGCTTGGCGGTGGTATGTCGCTTATTGATGAACTTGTAGAGGCGCTCCCAAAAGCCATCGAACCCCATGTATTTTCCGCGGTATCAGTGCCAGATATTGTTAGAGCCAAGCATGGTGATGCGAGTGGCGCATTGGGTGCGGCATTACTTGGGAGCAAAGTGCATGCTTGAGCAGCTTCGTTATATTCAGCCCCGTCGTATCTATACCCCTACCAGCGTCCTTGAAGCGCACGTTGCGGTAATAGAAGGTGAGCGTTTTCACGCGATTATTCCAGTGACGGAAGCGCCCGATAATACTGAATGTTATTCTAATTTAGATATGTGGCCTGGGTTAATTGATTTGCATATTCATGGCCGCGAGGGCTGTGATGTTATTGATGGCAAACTCTCCAGTATAGAAACTATTAGCACGTCGTTGCTCAAACATGGCGTCACTGGTTTTTTGGCTACCACGGTGACGACTACGTGGCCACAAACCATTGCGGCGATGAAAGTCGTGGGAGCTGCTTATAAGCAAAAAATGCCGGGTGCTCAGGTGCTGGGCGGATACAGTGAGGGCTTGTTCTTTAATGAAAAACACAAAGGTGCCCATAACGAAGCTTTCTTTAAGCCGCTAGACGAAGCCTTAATTGATGAAATGATTAGCGCGGCTGATGGTGCGCTTAAAGCGGTGGCACTCGCGCCTGAAAAGGCTAATGGCGTTAAGATGACACAGTACCTAAGTAAACATGGGGTGCGGGTGATGTTAGGTCATTGTGATGCGGATTTTGCGCAAACCAATGCCGCTCTAGCACATGGTGCCTGCGGCGGGGTCCACGTGTTTAACGGCATGCGCGGCATTCATCACCGTGAACCGGGCTGTGCTGGTGCGTTGTTACTTGATAGCCAAGCCTTGGTTGAAGTGATTGCCGATGGTATCCACTTACACCCCGCGATTTTACAATTGATCTACCGCCTCAAAGGGCAGTATAAGGTAGCTTTGATCAGCGATTGTATTAATGCTGGTGGCCTTAAAGATGGTGAATATCAATTGGGCGAAATGCCAGTGGTGGTTAAGGATGGCGTGGCGAAAACTCACAGCGGCAGTTTGGCTGGCAGTACACTAACACTTGAAAAAGCAGTGAAGAATTTAGCAGAATTAGCCAATATTCCACTTCTAGAAGCCATCAATATGGCAAGCTTAGTACCCGCAACTTATTTAAATATGGACAACGAACTTGGTAGCATTGAAGTGGGTAAAATAGCGCATTTTTCTTTGCTAGATGATGCCTTCCAAGTCCAGCATGCCAACTTGTTTGGAAAGCAGATATTTTAAACAAAAACCCAAGCTCACCGCCCTGAAATTGACAAAATACAACGGAATTTTCTTAAATACAGCGGCCTAGCAGTAAGCGATACGGTAAAAATGGGTCACAAAGTTTCGCATTAGAAACTTTTTCGCGAATTGATTGCATTTTAGACGACTTCAAGGATGATGTTCGCTACAAGAGGTGATATACTCCCGCCGAATAATTTTTCTACTTTAAATAGAGTAAAACAATGGCAGATTTATCGAAATACAGAAACATTGGTATTTTCGCGCACGTTGATGCGGGTAAAACTACCACCACTGAGCGTATTCTAAAGCTTACTGGTAAAATCCACAAAACTGGTGAAGTACACGACGGTGAGTCTACTACTGACTTCATGGAGCAGGAAGCTGAGCGTGGTATTACAATCCAATCAGCGGCGGTAACTTGTGAGTGGAAAGGCCACCGTTTAAACGTTATCGATACTCCTGGACACGTTGACTTCACAGTAGAAGTATACCGTTCACTTAAAGTACTTGACGGTGGTATCGGTGTATTCTGTGGTTCTGGTGGTGTTGAGCCACAATCAGAAACTAACTGGCGTTATGCGAACGAATCAGAAGTTGCACGTGTAATCTTCGTAAACAAACTAGACCGTATGGGTGCAGATTTCTACCGCGTAGTTGGTCAGGTTGAGAAAGTACTTGGTGCTAACCCACTAGTAATGACGCTTCCTATCGGTATCGAAGACCAGTTCTGTGGTGTTGTAGACGTACTTGAGAAGAAAGCATACGTTTGGGATGACACAGGTCTTCCTGAAAACTACGAAGTACAAGACGTTCCAGCTGACATGGTAGACAAAGTTGAAGAATACCATGAGATGCTAGTTGAGTCTGCTGTTGAGCAAGACGACGACCTAATGGAAGCGTATATGGAAGGTGAAGTACCTTCTCTCGAGCAAATCAAAGCGTGTATCCGTAAAGGTACTCGTGATCTTGCGTTCTTCCCAACTTTCTGTGGTTCTGCATTCAAAAACAAAGGTATGCAACTTGTACTAGACGCTGTTGTAGATTACCTGCCAGCTCCTACAGAAGTTGATCCTCAGCCGCTAACAGATCCTGAAACAGGTGAGCCTACTGGTGAAGTAGCAACTGTTGATGCTGATGCACCACTTAAAGCGCTTGCGTTCAAAATCATGGACGACCGTTTCGGTGCACTTACGTTCATCCGTATCTACTCTGGTCGCATGAAGAAAGGTGACACTATCCTTAACTCTGCAACTGGTAAAACAGAGCGTATCGGCCGTATGGTTGAGATGCAAGCTAACGACCGTAACGAGATTTCTGAAGCGCAAGCGGGTGACATTATCGCTGTTGTTGGTATGAAGAACGTTCAAACGGGTCACACGCTATGTGATCCTAAGCACGAATGTACACTTGAAGCGATGATCTTCCCTGATCCAGTAATCTCAATCGCTGTTGCACCTAAAGATAAAGGTGGTAATGAGAAGATGGGTATCGCGATCGGTAAGATGGTTGCAGAAGATCCTTCATTCCAAGTTGAGACTGATGAAGATTCAGGTGAAACTATCCTTAAAGGTATGGGTGAGCTTCACCTAGACATTAAGGTAGACATCCTTAAGCGTACATACGGTGTAGACCTAATCGTTGGTCAGCCACAGGTTGCTTACCGTGAAACTATCACTAAAGAAGTTGAAGATAGCTACACGCACAAGAAACAGTCTGGTGGTTCAGGTCAGTTCGGTAAGATTGACTACCGTATCAAGCCTGGCGAAGTTGGTTCTGGCTTTACGTTCAAGTCTTCAGTTGTTGGTGGTAACGTTCCTAAGGAATTCTGGCCAGCAGTTGAGAAAGGCTTCAAGTCAATGATGGACGAAGGTGTACTTGCGGGCTTCCCAGTACTAGACGTTGAAGTTGAGCTATTCGACGGTGGTTTCCACGCAGTTGACTCATCAGCAATCGCGTTCGAAATCGCTGCTAAAGGCGCATTCCGTCAGTCTATCCCTAAAGCGGGTGCACAACTTCTTGAGCCTATCATGAAAGTTGACGTGTTCACGCCAGAAGACAACGTAGGTGACGTAATTGGTGACCTTAACCGTCGTCGCGGTATGATCAAAGACCAAGAAGCTGGCGCAATGGGCGTTCGTATCAAGGGTGAAGTACCACTATCTGAAATGTTCGGATACATCGGTCACCTACGTACTATCACGTCTGGTCGTGGTCAGTTCTCAATGGAATTCTCACACTATGCACCATGTCCAGCAAACGTTGCTGACGCGGTAATCGCAGCTGAGAAAGAGAAAAAAGCAGCTAAGTAATTAATTACTTATTTTGCATGAAAAGGTCGCCTTTGGCGGCCTTTTTTTATTTTTAAACTCAAAGAGTTATTGCATTAATTCCCTGTCTAAAAGTCGTCACGATTATTTCATGTTTTATTAATTTTAAAGTTCTTGCTTTAGGAACATTGGCACTTTATCATTAGCTTTTCTTCAATAAATTGGGTCACGTTATTGCGTCGGGGGCTCAAATTTGATTGTGGTTGGGTAAATAAAGGAGATACTCAATGAGAACTATAGAACTGGAAATAAACTGGCTTTTCTATGTACTGGCACTGTCCCTTATCTGGCTGGGTAATGCGCTGTTTTCTATCTTAGATATTCCCTCATCATTATTGCAAATAGTTACACTTACCTTACTATTTTTTACCCTATCATTATTGGTACTGTCATTAACCGGAAAGCGTTTTCTTCATATAGATAAGGCGGGGGTTAGCTATAACTTTTTAGGTAAAACCCATTATATCCATACGGAACATATTCAGGCGATTAGGTTACGCTCTTTGGGCATTGTAAGTCTACCCGAGGTATATCTCGATGACGGTCGTATTATTCGCTTCTTTAGCTGGAAAATGAATCGCGATGAGCTTTTAAAAGCAGAAAGTTTGGTCAGATAAGGTGTAGAGGAAGTGCAGGTGAGGGTTTCACCTGCTCAAATTTAAAGGCTTCACACCAATAGCATTAATTCAATTGGTATTACTTTTCATTCAGCCAAATTGCCGCTTGTTTTGCAAAGTAAGTCAAAATGCCATCTGCACCAGCACGCTTAAATGCTAGTAGAGACTCCAGTACAACAGGCTTCTCAGCCAACCAGCCGTTATCGATAGCAGCCTTATGCATGGCATATTCACCACTGACTTGATAAGCAAATGTTGGTACTCCAAACTCATCTTTAACGCGTCTGACAACATCTAGGTATGGCATGCCTGGTTTTACCATCACCATATCCGCACCTTCTTGTAAGTCCAAAGCCACTTCACGTAATGCTTCATCAGAATTAGCAGGATCCATTTGATAGGTTTTCTTGTCTGCACCTTTCAGGTTGCCCGCAGAGCCGATAGCGTCGCGGAAAGGGCCATAATAACTCGATGCATACTTGGCAGAGTACGCCATTATACGAGTATGGATAAAACCGCACTCTTCAAGTGCTTCGCGAACAGCGCCAATTCGGCCATCCATCATATCGGAAGGGGCGACGATATCGGCACCTGCCTCTGCATGCGAAAGCGCTTGTTTGACTAGTACTTCCACGGTTTCTTCATTCATGACATAACCATCTTCATCTAAGATACCGTCTTGACCGTGGACTGTGAATGGGTCTAATGCAACATCGGTGATCACACCAAGCTCAGGACATGCCGCTTTAATAGCACGTACCGCTCTTTGTGCAATCCCTTCAGGGTTGTAAGCTTCCTCAGCTAGTAACGATTTTTGTTCCGCCGGTGTTACTGGGAATAAGGCGATAGCAGGAACCCCTAGCTCTACTAGTTGCTTGGCTTCCTCAACTAATAGATCAATAGATAAACGCTCAATACCTGGCATTGATGGGATAGCTTCACGCTTAGATTCACCATCCAATACAAATACTGGATAGATTAAGTCATTAACCGTTAGCGTACTTTCGCTCATTAGACGTCTTGAAAAGTCATCGCGACGCATTCTGCGCATGCGAGTTAGGGGGAAAAGATCGAGTCCTGATTGAGCCACGTTAGTTCTCCTGATTGGGTTTGAAAGTAACAACACGATTACGACCTTGCTGTTTTGCTTGATACAAGGCTTTGTCCGCATTGTCAGTGTAAAGCTGTGGGTTATGTGGATCGCTAACCACTGCACTATAAACGCCTGCACTGGTGGTCAACTTAAGCGTATCTTCACCAAATTTGATATTGAGATCTGCTGTAGCCACTCTCAGGCGTTCAGCTACTCCGACAGCACCTTCTTCTGGGGTGTTTGGTAGTAGCAAAATAAACTCTTCACCACCATAGCGGAACACTTCATCATGTGGTCGCCGCAAGTGTGATTTTATTAAGTTGGCAAATTCGCAAATTGCTTGATCACCAGCCAAGTGACCATATTTGTCGTTAATTTTTTTGAAGTGATCGATATCAAATATAACAAGGCTCAATACTGTCTGCTCTCGTCTTGAACGACGTACTTCCATCTGTAAACGCTTGTCGAAATAGCGCCGGTTCTTCACTTTTGTGAGTGGATCTTCCATGTTCATGCGCTCCAGCTCTCGGTTTTTATCCTCAAGTTCCCTTAATGTGACTTGAAGCTCAAAAGTGCGTTCCTCAATGTTGGACTCTAAGTCGTACTGGGCCTGTTCTTGTAGTTTAAGTTTTTCTTTTAATAGGGCATCTTCAGCTTGAGTATGAGCTAGCCGTTGCTGTTGCTTGGCCAGCTTTTCATCTCTTTGAAATATATATAGACGTATGAGCAGGTAACTTAGCAACGTGGCTTCAACGACAAAAATACCAAAGTAACCCAAATGGTTCAAAAAGCTGCCGGACTGAACCCCCAGCTCAACCGTAAACGGGTAGCTGATTACGATAAAGTGGCAGAGCGCGATTGCGATTAAGATATTTCGGCTCTTGTGGTTAACACGAGCGAGCGTATAGATAATCAATACCGAGACAATAAAGCTGATGCTAAGCGCTAGCAGGAGAGACTGAGAAACAGGTAAAAAAGCAATGAGCAGAAACAAGCACAATGTCGCTAGAATGGCCTTTCTTTTCGTCAGCTTTGGGTGCGCAAGCAGTGACTTTCCTGAGCAATAACTCAAAGCGGGCAACAGCAGTGCGCTGAGCAATAACATCATCATGCCTTGACCATACTGTTGAAACCACTGCCATGAAGAGTAAAAGTAGCGATAACCAAAGCCATAGATATGTGCATTGAAAAGCCATACTGTAGTGATAAACAAAGTGGCACATAAAAAGTAACCTTTTTTTGTAACACAATAGAGCGTGGCATTGGTTAAGGCGAGTGCTAGTACAAAGCCTGCTAAAATTCCAAAAATAAGATTAAATTTACTCTTAAATTGGAGGTATTCATTCGGCTCCCAAATTGCAAGAGGAGCCGTGATAACCCCCTCATCACTGATCTGTAAGTATAAATGGCTTTGCGTTTGTGGCTGCAGCTCAAGCGGAATAACTAGAGATTCATACTTGAGTGGCCGCTTAATCAGTGGCAAGGCATCGCCCATATCTAAACTGAATATTGGATGGTTCGGCCTGACATGATAGGCAGTTACCGCATCGATGAGATTATTGTTTATACTTACCAACACTGGTGTGAGCGAGTTGTTGGTATTGTGCAGCGCTATTTTTAACCATAAGTACTTCGCTACAGGTCGAAGGCCTGTAGGGATTTGGGTGCTGCTATGCCATTCGACAGGAGCTGCAAGCAGTTCGTTTAACGATGCATATTTACTCAGTGTGTAACTTAGCTTTACTTGGTGTTCTACCTTAAATGACTCTGAAATAGTGACGGCAGAAAATACAGCAGAGCTGTATATCAATATAAGTAAAGACAACACAATGCGCATTACTGGCTTTACCTCACAAACAGCTGTTTAAAATTAGCCGAAGTTGTGCTCATCACTTCCGTGACAGGACATTGTTTTAGGTGTGCAATTTGCTCAGCCACATAAGATAAATACATTGGTTCATTGCGGCGAGACTTGGGTTTTGGGCTAATTGTTCTTGGTAGTAGGTAGGGCGCATCAGTTTCCAACAGCAAACGGTCTAGGGGGATGTATTGGATTAGATCTTGTAGTGCTTGGCCTCTACGTTCATCGCAAACCCAACCTGTGATGCCTATCATTAACCCATAGTCCAAGTAACGTCGTAGTGCGTTATGGTTACCAGTAAAACAGTGTAATACTCCATGAACGTTAACTTCTTGCAGTAACGAAAATAGCGCATCGTGCGCGTCTCTTTCATGTAGATACACAGGATAATCAATAGCTTCTGCTAACTGCAGTTGCGTCAAGCACACGCTTTGTTGTATCGGCCTTGGTGAAAAGTCACGATTAAAGTCCAAGCCACATTCACCAACAGCAATAGCCCTGTCACTACTTTTTAAAAGAGTGAGGAGGTCATCGTAGAGGGTGTCAGGTGCATCTTTTGCGTCGTGAGGGTGGACTCCTGCTGTACAATAAAGCTGGTATTGCTCAGCGAGTAAAATACTTTGTTCGCTGCTTGTTAAATCGCAGCCAATGGCGAGCATTGATTCTATGCCAGCGTTTTTGGCTCTAGCAATTACCTTGGCCAAATCGGATGAAAATTGCGAGCTGGTGAGGTTTACACCAGCATCGAACATCGTGTTCATCAGTTAACTCGTTTAACTCGCGTTGTACGGTTTGAGCCCGCTTTCTTCATTAAAAAAGAGCCAAAAGACGCGCGTTCAATAATTAATGTGTCTCCTTCATTGGCGAAAAAAGTTTCTGAAGAAACTTGCCGCCATACTTGACCATTGTCCAAGGTGAATACCATTTTATCGCGGCCTTGAGTGGTTGTTTTTACGAGTTTAGCTGTAATTTCTTCGATTTCTTCGCTTGCCGCTTTAACTTTATGCTCTAAACCAAAGCCATCTTCTTTCAACTCTACTTTTTTTTCATTGCGCGCTGTGTTTATTTGATCTTTGTTTACGGGCGCTTTGCTTGAATGTGTTTCCGTGATTGGTTTATTAGCAATCACATTGTCGTAGCACATGAGTCGTTTAAAATCATTTTCAATCAGAGTACAAGCTTGTAGTGCCTGCGTATTTATCGGCTCTGCGGCGCATAAAGAGGAAAACCCTAGTGCGAACAGTATCATGGTTTTTTTCATTGTTCAGACTCCTGTTGTTGTGGTTTAGCGCTGTAAAATCTGGCTAGAATGAGCCCCAATTCAAACAAGAGTAGCATAGGTAACGCTAATAAAGTTTGAGATAGAACATCTGGTGGAGTTAAAAACATTGCGATGACAAAAGCACCAACGACAACATAAGGGCGTTTTTCTTTTAAGCTCGCAGGGGTTGTCATGCCACTCCAACATATAAGCATAATGGCGACTGGAATTTCAAAGGCGATGCCAAAAGCAAAAAATAGCTTAAGGATAAAGCCAAGGTAACTGCTAATATCCGGTGACAATGTCATCATCTCTGGCCCCACACTGGTAAAAAAGCCAAGTATGATAGGCATGACAACAAAGTAACAAAATGCTATTCCGCCATAAAATAGCAGCACACTAGAAAGTAATATAGGAATGAGCATACGTTTTTCGTGTTTATATAACCCGGGTGCGATAAAGCCCCACACCTGATGCAAAATAAAAGGCACAGCGGCAAATAGTGACACAAAAAGCGTTAATTTAAAGGGAGCAAAAAACGGCGCTGTAACATCTGTAGCGATCATGGTTGTGTTGCTAGGCAAGCTATTTACAAGCGGTGCTGCAACGAAGGCATAGATGTCATTGGCGAAGTACACCAAAGCAACAAAGATAACGAAAACGCTCAATAACGCTCTCATTAAGCGGTTTCTTAACTCAACAAGGTGAGCTATAAATCCACTTTGGGCTGATTCTGTCATGTAACTTGACTCGTACGAATATAATTCCAGTTAGATATAACAAAAAGGAGCGGCTTGGGCGTCTCATTACCCAAAGCTAGCCTTTGACTGAACTATCTAACTGCTAGATTGATTAGTCTTTGTTTTTATTATTTTCGGTTGATTTATAAGAATGTCTGACTGATTCAGCCGCATCTTGTAACTCTTGAACGGATTGCTTGAGTTCGGGGGCCAAATCTTGCATTCCCTGTTGTTCCGCTTTCTTCAAATTATTATGTAGCTCGTGAACACGTAATTCTTCACTCACTTCAGCCTTGACTGAATTGGCGACAGATTTTACCGTTTTTATCCATCTCGCTACGGTGCGGATTGCAACGGGAAGACGTTCGGGGCCAAGTACAATTAGGCCAACGATAAGAACGACCACTAACTCCCACATACCCATGTTGAATTACACCTTATCTTTTTCTTTCTCTGATATAGGTTGTGCTTGCTCAGTTGTTGTATTTTTTAACTTTTCTGGCTCAGAGTCGGTCGCAGTTTGCTCATCCGATACTGCCTTTTTAAAGCCTTTAACTGCACCACCCAAATCACTACCAATACCGCGTAATTTTTTAGTTCCAAATAACAAAACAATGATGGCTAAAATAATAAGTAATTGCCAAATACTGATCCCACCGAATCCCATAATAACTCCATTGATACTTACTGCTTATGAATAATGATTATACGCCTAGCGAGCAAAAAATCACCCTGTTTTACGCCATGCGCCAATAAATACTAGCACGGCAATAATCGCAAGTAGGCTACTTGCGACAGGCTTGTCAAAAATAAAGCTCAATCCCGATATAATTGCAAAACTGCTCGCTGCTAAGCCCAATAATAGAGGCTTAGTCGCAGTATCTGCTTTTTGTGTGACAGTTGGAGGAGGGCGGCGCTTGAGATTTTGGTAAATTAAATCTGGCAGTTCAGGCATTTTTTCAGCCCAAAATGGTAAGTTCGCATATAGCTTTTTCGCCACCGCGAGAGGGCCAACTTGTTCTTGCACCCAATGCTCTAAAAAAGGTTTGGCCGTTTTCCACAGATCTAACTGCGGATAAAGCTGGCGCCCTAGGCCCTCTACATACAACAGAGTTTTTTGCAATAATACTAGCTGTGGTTGTACTTCCATGTTGAACCGTCTTGCCGTATTAAACAAATTTACTAGCACATGACCAAAAGAGATTTCTGCAAGCGGTTTGTTAAAAATGGGTTCGCATACAGTGCGAATGGCAAACTCAAACTCTTCTACGCAGGTATCTGCAGGAACCCAACCAGAATCCACATGAAGCTGTGCCACCTGACGATAATCACGATTAAAAAAGGCGATAAAGTTTTCGGCCAAATAGCGTTTATCTTCGCGGTTTAAGGTGCCGACTATACCGCAATCTATGCCAATATACTTAGGGTTATGAGGGTTTTCACGAGAGACAAAAATATTGCCAGGATGCATATCTGCATGGAAAAAACTGTCACGGAATACCTGTGTGAAAAAGACTTCCACGCCGCGCTCGGCCAGCAATTTCATATTGGTGCCTTGCGCTAACAAGGCTTCGGTGTCTGAAACCGGAATACCGTAGATGCGTTCCATCACCAGCACGTTTTTACGTGAATAATCACTATATACCTCAGGGATATACAGTGAATCTGAGTCTTCAAAGTTGCGTCTGAGTTGAATTGCGTTCGCGCCTTCTCGCATCAAGTCTAGCTCGTCGAGTAGGGTTTTTTTGTATTCCCTAACAACTTCCACTGGGCGCAGGCGTTTTCCTTCGCTGAGTAAATTGACAACGATTTTAGCGAAACGCTCCATTAAAGAGAGATCTGCATGGATTTGTTTCTCGATATCGGGACGAATAACTTTGATCACGACATCTTTTAACTCATCTTTGTGTTGTAGCTTGGCAGCATGTACTTGCGCTATCGAGGCTGAAGCCAGCGGTTTTGATTCAAATTCAGCAAAGTATTCATGAATATTGTCGATTTCTAGCGCTTGCTCAATGAGCTTTTGCGCCATCGCGGGGTCAAATGGTTGAACTTGGTCCTGCAAAAATGCCAGTTCTTCGGCAATATCTGGTGGCAGCAAATCTCGGCGGGTCGAAAGCATCTGACCAAACTTGATCCACACCGGCCCCAAAGTTTGTAGCGCCAGACGTAGGCGTGTGCCTACCGGTTTGTCTTTATGCTTGTTACGCAGCCAAAACAAACTCGCTCGAGCGAGTTTACCGTACCAAGGCTGCTTATGCGCAGGGACGATTTCGTCTAAACCATAGGTTAAAAATGTTTTGGTGATCTGATGCAAGCGAAGTAAAGACAACCTAATTTCCTTTGTTTTGCTGAAGTAATGCGCTGAGACGTTGATTTAAGCTTTCGACTTGATTATTTAGTGTTCTCACTTGCTGCTTAAACTGTTGAAACTCGAGCGGGTGAGGCGCAACTTTCAACTCATCTTGAAATAACCCAGTTAGGGTTGCCTTGGCTACCTGTCCATCTTGCTTTGCGCGATGCGCTAACTTACGAAAAGCATCTACGGCAACTTGTGCGGGCCCATCACCGACATATTTGGCGAGGTGTTCCGCCCAATCAATATCAAGTGTTGCTAATGCATTACTATATAGTTGTGCTAGCGCCAAATCCCCTTCAAGATCGAGCTTATCTTGACGGATAAGCGCAGTGAGCTGGCTTGGATCTTTGAGCTCAAGCAAGGTTGGTAAATCGGCACTAATTGAACAATCGGCTTCGCCATCAAAAGGACATAAAACATGAATGTTAATGCCTGTGTAAGTAACGGCTAAACAAGTATTCTGATCTCGAATATCAACACTGAGTACTTTATGTTGGCCTTTACTTAGCACATGCTTTAGCTCAGGAGAGAGTTCGAGGCCTTTGTTTAAAGCCGTCTCAAGTACGGCGCCAAGTAATGAAGCTAACACAGCAACTCCTAGAATTTAAAGCCGCGATGAAGGGCGACGATGCCTCCGGTCATATTTTGGTAGTCAGTTTGTTCAAAACCGGCTTCATCCATCATGGATTTTAGCGTTTCTTGATCTGGGTGCATGCGAATAGATTCTGCAAGGTAGCGATAAGACTCACTGTCATTTGCAACTAATTTGCCCATTGCAGGTAATAGTGTAAATGAATACATATCATACAGCTTTGCCAGCGCCTCGTTATCGGTCTTTGAAAATTCAAGTACCAGTAAGCGTCCACCTGGTTTTAGTACTCTGTACATTGAGCGCAATGCTTTATCTTTATCAGTTACGTTACGTAAACCAAAGGCAATAGTGATGACATCAAAAGTATTATCGTCAAATGGCAGCATTTCTGCGTTCATTTGAACGTATTCAATATTGCCAACAAGTCCCGAGTCGCGTAATTTTTCGCGGCCGACTTTAAGCATTGAGTCATTAATATCACCTAAAACAACTTGTCCTTTATCACCAACTAATTCGCTAAATCTTGCGGTTAAATCACCCGTACCGCCAGCAAGATCAAGTACTTTGTGACCAGCGCGTACACCTGAGCAGGCAATAGTTTGACGCTTCCACAAACGATGGATACCGAATGACATCAGATCATTCATGATGTCGTATTTTGCAGCTACAGAATGAAATACGTCTGCAACCATAGAGGCTTTTTTGTCGGTCTCGACTGTTTTGTATCCAAAGTGGGTAGTATTGTCTTGTGACTCTTTCATGTGGGTTCCATCATTACTCTGCAACTATGCTTGCTAGTGTACTTGATTGGTAGCCGTAGGTGCAATTTCTTATCCGTGTTGTATTGTTGAAAATGCAAACAAAAGAGGATATTGCGGATCAGTGACTAATATAACAGTGTTGGCCGAGAGAATGTGCCTTCTGTGCAGCGTAACCTGCGCGTTTTGCCAACACATTAAAGTCTTGCTCTGGTGCAAGTTGGGCTATCCCAAGGGCCAGAGATACATTGGGTAATGGAATTTTCCCTTTCGCGCTGACAAACTTTAATCGCTCTACACCTTTACGCACTTTTTCCGCGATAACACTCGCGGTATCTAAGTCTACATCGGCAAGGATAACCGTGAATTCTTTTTTACCTGTGCGACCAGGTAAGCCGCTTTCAACGACATAACGTTTGATATTATTGGCGATACGATTAAGCACAACTTCACCCACAACATCACCAAACCGCGTTGAAAACTCGTCAAGGTTATCAACTTGGATAGAAAGCGCACAGACGGATTTTTGCTGCGATTGCCATAGGGACACTTTTTGATGAAGATAGTGACGCTTATAAAGACCCGTTTGTGGGTCTAATAAGTGTTGTTTACGCAAGTCGAGTAGTAACTTTTGATTACGTTCATACTCTAAACGCGATTTTATTAACGCTTGTTTAAATTGTTTGTGCTGTTTTAGCAATAGCTCAGTTTGTTTGGTGAGTGTTGATAGTGCGCGCTTACTCTTTTGAATGTTGTGTTCATCTAAATTATGCACACATTGACTGACTTGTTGGGCAAAGCGAATAACCTGCTTTTGTGAGGTTTCTGCATTTTCGTGTAATTCAGTCACCAAAGAATCAACGCCTTCAAGCAGTTCAGATTGTGTTTTTTGACCTTGATCTAGAAACTGATAGTAGAGTTGCTCAATGAATACGCAGTCTATTTTTGTGTGCGCTTTGATGGCTTTGTTGATGGCACAGTCGAGATCTTTGTTCGTGGCGCTAATATGGGTATAAGCGACCTGATAATTTAAAGGCGTAGGCGGCAAATGATGTTGCTCTAAAAACAGGCACACCTGTGTCATTTTTTCTTGGGCAACAGCCATGGGATCATGGAACATCATTTCATTTACCACAACAATTAATTATCAAACGTTAATGAACTACCACCAGCTCCTTCGGTGTAACTCTTGTCCTAATTGCACTAGACCTACATTAATCTGTATCGTCCGAATTTAAAAGTAAAAAATTTGTCTTTGAAATAGAAAATTTACATTTTTTTGTTGAATTGCTGATTTTCTCATCAATTTTTACTAGGTTGGGTAAATTGTATTCGATCTGAGATATTCGTGATTCTGTCGAATTAAGTTGCATCTGTTACCTGACTCTCCTACTTTGACTAGCAGAAAGTTCATTTCACTATAACAAAAGCTCAGAACGATGGATAATCATTATCTTTTGGCTATTTTACCGCGAGCTGAGTAACAACAAAGTATTGAGGAAGTCAGCGTGTTATCACCGAAATTAAAGCTGTGGACTAAGCGTTCAAGCGTCGCCGTTTATTTAACTGTCGCCTTATCTGGTTGTGCTATTACCGGAAGTGACAATAACGCTGAGTTTACTCAAATAGCTGGCAGCGTTATGAAATTTAGAAGTGATAACAATGCCTATGGTCGCAGTGATACAAAAGCAGAGTTTCTACTACCAAACCTCAGTGCAGAAAAGTTGGCGACCGCAAATCAGCAGCGTCTACAGTTCTTGGCTCAGCTCGACAATATCGACACTTCAGCGCTAAGTGAGGAAAATCAAATCAATCTCACTATTTTGCGTGCACAAGTGCAGAATAGCGTCGATGAATATCGTTTTCATAGCCACTATATGCCGCTCACCTCGGAATACGGCTTTCATTCCGGTCTGTCTTTTATGATCTCGAGTCATGACTTTAAGAAACGTGCTGGTTACGAGCTATATTTGGCACGTTTGCAGCAGGTTCCACGCTATTTTAAGCAAAATATCGACTGGATGAAAGAAGGTATAGCGGTTGGCCTGACTCAGCCGAAAGCTGTGCTTGAAGGTTATGAAAGTTCTATAGAAGCTTATATCGTTGATGATGTGACAAAATCCGAGTTCTATGGCCCGTTTACACAAAATCAAGCGGGTTTGCCTGATGCCGAATTTAAAGCACTGCAACAACGTGCCAAAAAAATTATTAAAGGCGATGTGATCGCAGCATATCAAGATTACCTTAATTTCTTTGTCAATGAGTATCGTCCTGCGGCTAGGACCGAAATTGGAATTTCTTCTACACCAAATGGTGAAGCGTTTTATGCGAACCGAGCGAAATACTATACCACCACGAATATGACGCCTAAGGAGATCCACGAACTTGGTCTCAAAGAGGTGGCTCGGATCCGTGCGGAGATGGAAAAAATTATTAAAAAAGTAGGCTTTAAGGGATCTTTTGCCGACTTTGTGCAGTTCTTAAGAACCGATCCACAGTTTTATGCTAAAACCCCCGAAGCGTTACTTAAAGAAGCTGCATATATAGCAAAGAAGATGGATGCTCAGCTACCTAAGCTATTCCATACATTACCAAGAAAGCCTTATGGTGTCGCACCAGTGCCTGCGAGCATTGCGCCTAAATACACGACTGGGCGTTATTCGGGGGCACGCAGTGATACTGATGCAGGTTATTATTGGGTAAATACCTACGCGCTGGATAAGCGCCCGTTATATGTATTGGAAGCATTGACTCTACATGAGGCCGTGCCTGGTCACCACTTGCAGATCTCCTTGAATGCCGAGCTTGATTACCTACCGGAATATCGTCGTAACGAATACATTTCAGCTTTTGGTGAAGGGTGGGGGTTATATTCTGAGTTTTTGGGTATCGAAGCGGGGTTCTATCAAGACCCTTACAGTGATTTTGGTCGTTTAACCTACGAGATGTGGCGAGCGGCTCGTTTGGTTGTAGACACCGGCATGCATATGTTTGGTTGGAGCCGCGAACGAGCGATGAACTTTATGAAAGACAACACTGCCTTGTCCTTACATAATGTTAAAACGGAGACTGATCGTTATATTTCGTGGCCAGCTCAAGCACTGTCATACAAAATTGGTGAACTAACCATTAAGCGGCTACGTCGCAAAGCAGAAAAAGCACTGGGCGATCAGTTTGATATCCGTGAGTTCCACCATCAAATCTTACGTCATGGCTCTGTGCCATTATTTGTGCTTGAAGAGCAAATCGACAAATATATTGAAACCACGATGAATCAAGCGCGTAAGTAATTGCGTTTATCCATTTAATAAAAAAGCCCAAAGCAGAGACTTTGGGCTTTTTCATTCTGTGATTCTAAGCTTTGTTTAGTTTACAAAACTAATAATTAGCTGATACACATCATCGGTCGTTCGGCATTTATTGGCATTAATGATGAGCTGTTCACCTAAGTGTAGTGCTCGCTGTTGTACCGCTAAGCGCGCGTCTTCATCTTCAATCGCATCTATGTCTGCAACATGGGCGAGACCAATGGTGCGGCGGATCAATTCACACCCACAATAACCAACCGCGTCTTGCAATACTTTAGTGAGAAAGTATTCTGCGTAGCCTTCTGCTTGCAACGACAGGTCGCGTGTTTGTGTTTTCGCCAGTTCAAGCCAAGTTACATAGAAGCTCGATAGAGTGGTGGCGATACTATCGAGTAAATACACCTGCATATTTCGACGTTTTGGCAGAGCGTTAATGCGAGCATGTTGGGCACAGTAGTTGAGCAATAAATTGCCGATAAATGAGCCTAAATCAAAGCCTATTGGGCCAAAAAAGCCAAACTCTGGATCGATTAGCTTAGTGTGCCCGGCGTCGACGAAAATACTGCCTGTATGGACATCACCGTGAAGTAAGGTTTCTGGTGCATTGAGGAATTGGGCTTTGAGTTTTGCAACTTCAACTAATAGCGCCTTATTTTTTCTCAGCATTTCCACAGACGGTTGTAATGCAGCAGGAAAGTTGTTTCTTTCAGCATCGCGGTATGGGTCGTCAAAGAATAAATCTTCTGTGATTGCGCACAGTTCGGGATTAGTAAACTCGGTGACTAGGGCTTTCTTTTCACTCGGTGTTAAGTAAAAGCTTGAGTGGTAAAAGCTGGTTTTTGCTAGATAATTTGCGACGTCTTTGCTGAGTCTTGCAAAGGTGTTCGCTTGGTTTAATTCACCGCGTAAAATGCGTAGATGACCAAGATCTTCCAACACGGTTAGCGCAAGCTCTGTATTATGGTGCAGCACTTTTGCCGTGGTATCTGGGCAGATCTCACCATGGCGCTGTAATACACTGGCTTCAATTCTGGCTCTGTCTAACGTAAGCGGCCAGCTCTCACCCACACATCGAGCGTAAGGTAAAGCTTGCTTGACGATGATGCTATTTTCTTGCGTATCTTGTACGCGGAAAACCAAGTTCAGATTGCCATCACCAAATTCATAACAAGATAAAGTTGCATCTTTATCAAAGAAGCTTCCTAAATTCGTAATGTAATCAATAACTTTTTCTGCATCAAATTCAATGTAGCTCGACATGTTTCTGCACCTTGTGGATATTTGCTGTTAGCATTCTATATTTTTAAATGTTTAGATGTCTATACTTCTTTAGATCTTGATGTAAAATATTATTAGTACACTTTGAAAGAGCGGGATGTCATGAAAACCTTAATTGCACGTAGTCTTAAATTCGAATCGGGCGTGGTACAGGTATTGGATCAATACTTACTGCCACATCAACAGGTGTGGCATGAATGCCGCGACGTTGCGACGATGAGCGAGCTCATTCTGACACTTAAGGTTCGCGGCGCTCCGCTTATCGGTTTAGCGGCAAGTTTGTTAATTGGCTATCTCGCCGAACAGGGAGAAGGTAAAGACACCATTGCCCGTTCGATAGATGAACTTGAAGCCACGCGCCCTACTGCGGTGAATTTAATGCACTGCATGGCAAGATTGCGTGAAGCGTTACAAGCGAATGATTGGCAACAACAAGTGATCACAACCGCTGAACAGTTATTTGAAGAAGACACTGCGCTATGCGACCGTATGGCAAACATAGGCGCGGAGCTTGTGAATGCGGGAGACAACATTCTTACCCACTGTAATACTGGTGCGCTGGCAACGGCAGGTGTGGGCACAGCACTTGGCGTAATTCATCATGCTGCAAAACAACATGGTGATATTCATGTTTGGGTTGATGAGACTAGGCCACTGTTACAAGGTGGTAGGCTTACCGCGTTTGAACTAGACGCATGGCAAATCCCATACACGCTAATTTGTGACAATATGGCTGCGAGTTTAATGGCGGCGGGTAAAGTCGATAAAATCTTTGTGGGTGCAGATAGGATTGCGGCAAACGGTGATTTCGCCAATAAAGTCGGCACTTATAATCTCGCGGTGTTAGCCCATTTCCATAATATTCCTTTTTATGTGGTTGCCCCGATCACAACATTAGATAGCAGCTGTCCAAATGGCGCAGCCATTCCAATTGAACAACGCGCCAAAAGCGAAGTAACAGGTGTCAGTGGTAGTTTTGGTGATTGCCAATGGGCACCCAACAATGCTGAGGTATTCAACCCGGCATTCGATGTTACGCCAGCGAGTTTGATCACCGGATGGGTGTTGGATACGGGGTTGTTTACGGGTGATGAGGTTGCCCTAGGTGTATTTTTACAAAGTTAAACATTTGTAATTACTTTAACTACTCGTAAATCCAAAACCTTGTTAAAATGTACCCATTTTGTGCTTCGATATAAATGGAGAAAGTAAAACAGGATGAAAAAGTTAATTGCTCTGATGTTGTTGGCCTTAGCTGCTAATGTATTCGCTAAACAGGAAATACCGCTAGAGTCTTTTAGTAAAGGTAGTGAGTTCTCAGATGTAAAGATATCACCTAACGGAGAATATCTTAGCTTTATCACAAAGAGAGAAGGTAAAAACACATTAATTTTTTTACAACTTGATAAATTCAAACTCATTCACGCCGTGCGATTCAATGGTAATGCTCAAGTTGGCCGCTATGAATGGGTGAATAATGACCGTGTGGTATTGGAAAAGGAATATATAAGAGGTTGGAAAGATCACCCTGAATTTCATGGTGAGCTATTCGGCGTAAATGTAGATGGAAGCCGTGCTAAGTATTTGGTGGGTTACCAGGGTGAAGAACAAACGGGTTCTCGTTTGCGCAAAGCTACCCCGCTGTATGGCACATCTTACATTCTTGACCCTTTGGTCAATGACGAAGACAAGATGTTGATTGTGACCTATCCTTGGACTGGCTCGAAAGAGCCTACCACAAGAGTTTACGAGGTCAACGTTCATACTGGTGTCAGACGCAAAGTGACAAATGCTCCAAGAAAAATGGGCCGCTTTTTGACCGATCACCAAGGAGAGGTTCGTGCCGTAGTGTCTGAGGATGATGATGGCAATTCATTAGTTTTCATTCGTGAAGAAGCAGACTCAAAATGGACAGAGCTCACATTAGAAAACAACTTAGATGATTTCTGGATGCATGGATTCGATAAAACCGGAACTTCAGTTTATCTTTCAGCATCTACGGCTGGTGAGCCCATGGCCTTCTATAAGTTAGGCTTAGAAAGCAAAAAACTCACTCATGTTTTTCAAGATAAAGTGGTTGACCCAACAAAAGTATGGATAGATCCGATTGATAAATCTCCTTTCGCTATTGAATTAGACCCCGGATATCCTACCTATGCATTTATTGATGAAAGTGCTGATTGGAGTCAACGCCTAAAGTCTCTGATAGCCTCGATCCCTGGAAATCAAATACGTATTGTAAGTAGCACAAGAGATGGTGGACAAGTGGTTGTATTCGCAAGCAGCGATACCAACCCAGGGGATTATTACCTTTATGATAGCAAAGCCAACAAGATGAGATATCTTGCGTCTGCAAGAAACTGGATTAAATCAAATCAAATGTCTACAGTCGAGCCTGTTAAATTCACAAGCCGTGATGGACTCACTATTCATGGATATCTAACAACACCAATAAACGCAGAAAAGAAAAACCTTCCTTTGATTGTTATGCCTCATGGTGGACCTCATGGGCCAAGAGATTATTGGCAGTTTGACCCTGAGGTACAAATGCTAGCGAGCAGAGGAATGGCTGTGTTACAAGTTAACTTTAGAGGATCCGGTGGTTATGGAGATGCATTTGAAGTACTTGGCTACCAAAAGTGGGGCAAGGAAATTCAATATGACATCATCGATGGAACCCGTGACTTAATCTCTAAAGGTATCGTCGATAAAAAGCGGATTTGTATTATGGGGGCAAGTTTTGGCGGTTATTCTGCATTGCAAAGTGCAATATTAGAACCCGACTTATTCCAATGCGCAGTTGGTGTGGTTGGTGTATACGATTTACCACTGATGTTTGAAGAAGGTGATGTTGCTCAGCGTAGTTCAGGGGTCGCATATTTAGAACGTGTACTTGGTACCGATGAGAAACAGTTAAAGGCATTTTCTCCAAGCTATAATGTCGATAAGCTTAAGGTTCCTGTCCTTATCGTACATGGTGGTGAGGACCAAAGAGCGCCAATTGAACAAGCGGAATCTTTAATTGATGCACTGAAAAAAGCTGATAAGCCTTATCAGTATTACTTACTTGAAGATGAAGGGCATGGTTTTTATAAACCGGAACATCGTCTGAAATACTTTAAGAAAGTGCTGGCATTCCTAGAAAAACCTTTGCAGTTATGATTTGTATTATAGAGCAGGGGAGAGCTACCCGGATCTTTGTAATTTAAAGTTTTATTAGCGGCAGTTTTGTTGCTGAATATTGCAGTATACTTTTTAGTACCCTCAGGTATTAAATCTAATCAGATTAACTATGTTATCTGATTTCAAGTAAGTAACGCCTCTATGGTACTGACTTGGTGCTGATCACGTTGAATTTGCGTGCTAATAGCCTGCTATTGGCACGTAAATTCGTTTTGCTTACCGCTTTTTTCGTGAAGTAGTCACAAAATCTTCATTTTGTTTTTGGGGACAAGCTGTTCTACTATGGGGATTTTGAAGTAAGGAAAGTCGCTAATGAAGGGATGGTTCATTATTGGTGTGGTTGTACTGGCCTTATGCAGTTGCCACTCTATTCACCCGCAAAAAACCTACATCCATATAGTTGCAAGTTGCCCCCCTCAGGTGTTTGAACAATTGTTTATCGATGCGACAGATAGCTTAGTTATATCGCCCTCTGAGGCCGAAATTCCAATCGGCATGCACACAAATACTCTGCTTTTTTCACCACTGACAATGTCGTGGGATGTGGTGGATAAGCTTTTGGTTGAGTTGGACGACGCTGGGTTTAAGTTTCAAGCAGATTTTTTCGGTAAATATAATCACGCTTATCGTGATAACCATATCGGTGTGTATTTTGTTGAAGGTTGTGAGCCTAGCATGAGTAAGCAAGCACTCACAGCGCTTCGTTAACACTGTGAGTATTCAGACTTGGATTAATCAAGTAATGGAAACTGTTTTGCAATTTCAGAGTCCGTGCTTTTCGCAACCCAACCCTCTTGATTATTGAATAGGCGAATGGCGGTAAATTCTGGATCGCTACCCATATCGAACCAATGAGGCGTATTTTCTGGTACAGAGATTAGGTCACCTTGCTGACATAAAACTTGGTAAACCTTATCGTTTAAGTGTAAACAGAATAGCCCTTGTCCTTTAACAAAAAAACGCACTTCATCTTCGCTATGAGTATGTTCAAAAAGAAATTTTTGTCGCAACTCCGAGGCACTAGGGTTGCCCTTTGCGAGTGAAATCACGTCGACAGTTTGATAACCGCCTTGCGCTTTTAATCTTTCAATATCGCTCTGGTAGGCATTAATAATGTCGTCTTGTGACATTTCAGCTGTGATATCGGTGTTAGCTTGCCATTGTTCAAAGCGTACGCCTTGCTCTGCGAGCAAAGATGCGATGATGTTTGCGTCTTGCTCTTGTTGCAAAGCTTGGCTTGGATTCTGTTCTTGGTAGATAGTAAGTTGACTCATGAAAATGCCCCTTCATCAAAATGGTCAAAGCTTAATATAACTGGATGTTCAGGTGATGTTGCTTGTGCATCTCTAAACAGCTGTAATGTGTGCATACCGGCGGCCTTTGCTGCGTCTAGCTCGGCAACAATATCGCTTAAAAAGAGGATTTGCTCTGCTTCGTACGGTAGGGCTGCAATAATATTCTGATACGCCGAGACTTCCTGCTTGGCACCCACTTTAGTATCAAAGTAGTCACTAAATAGCGGGCGAATATCACCATAGTCTGAGTGCGCAAAAAGTAGCTGCTGCGCTTTCACTGAACCCGACGAATACACGTAGAGGTTGCGGCCATCCGCTTTTTGTTGTGTTAAAAACTGGTAGGCATCTTCGTACAAATGTCCGGTAAAATCGCCGTTTGTATAGCCAAACTGCCAAACGAGACCCTGTAGCTGTTTTAATGGCGTGATTTTTTTATCAGCGGCGATCCACTCAAGTAGCGCGGCAATCACGGTATCAATATCAGCGTTAGCATTATTCAATTCTGCTCTGACGGCACTAATTTGCTCGGCAACGGCGGCGTCATGCTGATGGTCGCGAATAAATTGCGGTAAATGCGCAGCGGCATACGGGAATAGTATCTCTTTAACAAATGAGATACGGGTAATTGTCCCTTCAATATCTGTTAAAATGGCTTTGATCATTGGCGCCCCTCCAATTTGATGCGTTCTAATTCGCAGGCAAATAAAAACTCTAAACCCTCAATATGACGACGAGTTTCTTGCACTGTACGGCCCACTGCGTATAACCCGTGACCTCGGATCAATACACCGTGTATAACCGGTGTAGTTTGATGAAATTGCGCCACGCGCTGTGCTAGTCGCTCTATATCCTGATCGTTATCAAAAATGGCAATGGATAAGGTTTCTTCATGCGATTGAATGCCAGACAGTGACTTTTGCATTTCATAACCACTGATCTGAAATTGACTGCCTTGAATAAATCGCGATAACACAGTCGCAGCAACGGAATGAGTGTGTAATATACATTGTGCACCCACGCATAATTCATACAGTTTTAGGTGCAATGCGGTTTCGGCTGAAGGCTTGCCACTTCCGGCAATGATGGTGCCTGTGGTGTCTAATTCCAGAAATTGTTCTGGTGTTAATTTACCTTTATCAAAGCCGCTGGCCGTGACAACAAAGCCAGAGTCTGTTTTGATAGAGAAATTACCACCAGTCGCGGGAACCCAGCCTTGCTGAGCAACCCAAGATCCTGCTTCGATAAGCGCGAGTTTTGCGGCTTGTGTGTGCATAGTTAACACCTATAAATTAAATGCGTTTGGACGGCTATACATCTATTTTGAGCAATGATAGCATCCACTCACGATTAGCACCATAAGAAAGAGAGTGTTGCAGTGAAAAGTAAGTTACCTCAGGTTGGAATTAGTATATTTAGCCAAATGACGGCATTAGCGAACGAGCATGGTGCGATCAACTTATCGCAAGGCTTTCCGGAGTTTGATGCTCCTGATTACCTAAAATCACAACTGAGCCACTATGTTGGCGAAGGTCAAAACCAGTATTCGCCTTCTGCCGGCGTACCGAGCTTGCAAGCACAAGTTGCGGCATTAATTGAACGTCGTTATCAGGTGAGTGTTTCAGGACAAGAGCAGATCACGGTGACCTCGGGTGCAACGGAAGCACTCTTCGTGGCAATTCAGGCAATAGTATCTGAAGGGGACGAAGTCATTGTATTCGATCCGGCTTACGACTCTTATGAGCCTGCAATTGAACTTGCTGGCGGAAAAGCCGTGCATATTGCATTGACTGCGCCGCATTACCAAATTGATTGGCAACAAGTCGCAGCGAGTATCAACTCAAATACCCGTGCTATTATCATCAATACACCGCATAACCCGTCGGCTAAAACGCTGAAGTCGTCAGATTTAGAGCAACTAAAACAGCTGCTAAATCAGCATGACTTGTTATTGATCAGTGATGAAGTATACGAGCATATTACCTTTGATGGTTTGCCCCATCTGAGCGCATTAACTGATCCAGCATTGTTTGAGCGTGCGTTTGTGATCTCTAGCTTTGGTAAAACCTTTCATAGTACAGGCTGGAAAATGGGTTACTGTGTGGCGCCAAAGCAAATGACTGTTGAGTTTAGAAAGATCCATCAGTATGTAACGTTCTCAAGCTTCACTCCGGCACAACTTGCATTGGCAGATATGCTTGCTGAACACCCTGAGCACGTTGATGAACTGAGTGGATTTTATCAACAAAAACGCGATGTACTGGTTAAGGCGTTAGCGTCAAGCCGATTTACGCTATTACCAAGTGAAGGGACTTATTTTTTGCTTTTGGATTACAGTGAAATTTCTGATCTCGATGATGTTGCCTTTTGTCGCTATCTGGTGGAAGAGGTTGGGGTTGCGGCAGTGCCACTCAGCGTTTTTTATCAACAAGCACCTGAAGACAAGGTCATTCGATTGTGCTTTGCTAAGGAAAACCAGACATTAGAAGAGGCTGCAAAACGCTTATGTCAACTTTAACCGTTACCCTTGTTCAAACAGATATCCAGTGGCTTTCACCGGAGGCCAACTTTACCCATATTGAGCGTTTGCTAGAAAATGTCGAGCCAAGCGATTTAATTTTGCTACCAGAAACATTTGCTACCGGCTTCGCCGTAAAAGAGCTGGATGTTGAGCGCTATGCTGATGCAGCCATCGAATTTTTACAGCAATGCGCTCAGCGCTTTCAGGCTGTTGTAGCGGGCAGCATACTGGTTCCGCATGGAGATAAAAAGGCCAACCGTATGGTGTGGTGCCAGCCGGATGGAGAGATACTTCATTACGACAAAAGGCACTTATTCTGTTTGGGTAATGAAGGCGATTTTGTGGTTGCTGGTGAGCACCGTGAAGTGTTCGAATTAAAAGGCATTAAATTCTTACCGCAGATTTGCTATGACTTACGTTTTCCAGTATTTCAGCGTAATCAGAACGATTATGAGGTTATGATTAATATTGCAAACTGGCCAGCGGCACGCCGAAATCATTGGGATACTTTACTGGCTGCTCGTGCAATCGAGAATCAGTGCTTTGTGCTTGCGGTAAATCGCGTAGGCGAAGATGGGTATGGCACTGCGCATAATGGTGGTACTAAAGCGATTGACTTCAATGGTAATAGTCTTGTTTCGGCAGCAGATGACCAAGCAGAAGTTATTACCGTAAAGCTAAAACTGAGCGACTTGCAGCAGTACAAAGCTAAATTTCCAGCCCACCTCGATGCGGATAAATTTACGCTGGCATAATACACATTGGTACATGCATAATATGCCCAACTAAAAGACTTGGTTGGGCATGCTCTAACTCGAAACTCAACAGGCCCTAAGATGCATTATATTGATGCACAAGCAATTCACCTTCTCTGCCAGTGGCGCTGTAATCATTCTTTGATAAACGGAAATAGCTCAACTGGGTGCGCATTTCATGGGCTTGCTCAGCCATTTGTCTTGCCGCAGCCATCGTTTCTTCGGTAATTGCAGAGTTTTCTTGAATAAGATCCGTTAGCCTTTGCACCACCAAATCCACTTCTTTAATGGCTTGTTGCTGCATTGAAGTCGACTCATTGATTTTAATGATGTTGTTATTTACATCACTCACGGCACCAACGATTTGTTGCAGCTTTTCACCGGAACTATTGGCAAGTTCAGTCCCTTGCTCTACCTTTTGATTACTGTTTGAGATAATTTCTTTGATTTGCTTTGCTGAAGCCGCGCTACGCCCTGCCAGCTCTCGTACTTCGTTTGCAACGACAGCAAAGCCACGGCCATTTTCTCCCGCTCGTGCCGCTTCAACGGCAGCATTTAGTGCCAGCAGGTTGGTTTGAAACGCAAGTCCATCAATCACCGATACAATCTCATTAATGTCTTTACTGGCTTTGTTCACTTCAATTATTGCAGCTACGGTTTGGGCAGATAAACGGCCTCCTTCTTTGGCTATGTTTTCTGCGTTTGTTGCCAGTCCTACGGCATCACCAGATTGGTTTGAAACCTTAGTGAGTTCGTCCAACATATTGCCGGTGCTGGCACTGGCTTCTTCTAAGTTTGCTGCTTGCTCTTCTGTGCGTTGGCTGATTTCAGTGTTACTCGCCGCTATTTCACCGGCACTTTGAGCAACATAATTTGCTGCGGCTTGGATCCCTTCGATTACACTGGTGAGTTTTTTAATTGTGGTATTGGTGTCATTCTGAAGAGACTTAAACACGCCAAAATATTCACCCTTTACTTGATTACTTAAGTCACCTTGAGCAACGTTAGCCAACACACTGCTGACTTCGGAGATAGCCCCAGAGACCTGTAAAGTCGAGTCATTTACGTTCTCTTTAAGCTGCTGCAGTTGACCTTGTAATGGCAACTCTATTTTTTGACTAAAGTCTCCTTCGGACATTGCGCCCATTACGCTGCCGAGTTCTTCAATGACTTGATTGAGGTTTTCGACCGAACGGTTAATATCACCTTTGAGATTATCGAGCTGGCCAGACATCGCAGATTGAATGGTGCGGTCAAATCGACCATGGCTAATAGCCATCATCACCGTAGAGATTTCCGAGATAGCAACATCAACGGCGGTCACAGAAGCATTGATATTATCTTTAAGTTGCGCGAGCTGACCCGTTGCCGCCACGTCCACTTGTTGTTTAAAGTCGCCGTTGCTGACGCCAGCCATCACTGTGCCTATCTCTTTCATTACTCTGTCTAGGTTTGCCATGCTGGAGTTGATATCTTGTTTTAAGGTATCCAATTGGCCAGCGAGAGGGGCATCAAGTTGCGCAGAAAAGTCGCCTTGGCGTAGCGCAGACATAATCGTGCTGATACCGTCAATCGCACTGCTAAGGCTGCGTACGGAATTATTTACCGAATCTTTAAGTTGCGCTAATTTTCCTTTAGCGGGCACGGTGACTTGTTCCTTAAAGTTACCTTGCTCAATATTGGTCATCACATGAACAATACCGTTCATAGTCGAATTAATCGATGCCAAAGAATCGTTAATATTATTTTTGAGCTTTTCTAAGTCACCTGACATGGGGGCATTAAGTTTGGTATCGAAGCGACCATTTGCCATATCAATCGAAATTTCATTCAGCTCAGAAATAGCTCGACTTAACGTATTGGCACAGTGGTTAGTGGCTTCTTTTAGGGTTTCTAGCTCGCCCCGACACGGTACTTTGATGCGGTCGTCAAACTTGCCCGAGGCCATTTGATTCATGACGCGATTAGCCTCTGTGATAGAAAGCTGTAAGGCATCCAGTAGTGAATTAAATGCCTGTGCACTGTTGCCTATTTCATCATGACTACGAATGGGCGCTCGCAATGAAAAGTTACCTTCCTGTTCAACTGATTTCATGGTTTCTACCAACTCGTGAACAGGTTTGGTGAGCGTTTTTGAGAACCAATAAGCGACGATTAGCACTAACACTATAGTAACCGCCAAAATAATCATCAGGTATTGAGAGAGCGAGGTAACGGGAGCAAATGCTTCCGCTTCGTCTATTTCAGCAAGCAGTGCCCAACGGGTATTAAAGACTTTTACTGGTGTATAGGCGGATAACACGGCTTCGCCGTTATAGTCCTCAATAACCTGTTGTCCAGATTGATTATTTAATGCTTGAGAGACAGCAAATGTTGCCACTTTGCCGCGCTCAGGGTATCGAAATGAATTCACCACGGAATGATGTTGTGGATCTAAGAAGGAGTCTGAACGCATAAGTCCTTCGGGACCGACTAGGTAGGTTTCACCACTTTCTCCTAAGCCTTCTCGCTCGGTCATAATGGCATTGATGGCATCAATAGATAGCTGTGCAGCTACAATTGCAACGGTTTGGCCATTCACCACGATAGGTTTGGCAATAAAACTAGCGGGTGCATTATAGGAGGGGAGGTATTGTTTGTAGTCTGCGAAAGCGCTGATTGTCGGATCTGCTGAGTCCTTCAGTTCTCGATAAAGAGCAGCTAGATTACTATTGGCATAAGGACCCGATTCCAGTGACGTGGCAAAATCAACCTCTTTAAATACAGAATAGACAATATTTCCATTACTAGGGTCGATGATAAAGATATCGTAAAACTCATAAATGTCGGCGATATTAAGCATATATGGATGGTAACTGCGGTGAGCAAGGTCATAACTATCTAAGTGACCGGTTTCAAAAAATTTGTACTTTTCACCAACTGGGTAGGGGTTGCTTGCTAAGTAACGTGCTTGCAGCGCAAGCCCAGACTCTGAAATGTCACTAAGTAGCTTTGCTGTGCTCGTATCTTCGGGATTTTCTTGATTGAATTTAGGTACGAACACTTCATCATAAAATCGAGATAATTTGGCATAGTTAATATCGGCCTGAGCGCTAGGAAAGCTGGTAATAAACTCTTGTGCAATCACAGGAAGCAATGGGTTTGCCGTAAAGGCATCGAGTTTATCCTCAACGGTCTTAAAGTAGCGATTAACCGCGCTTTTTTTGATCTCACTAACGGCACCAAGTTGTGAATATACTTGCGCTGTCATGGCATTCGATGCGGTATTGAGTGCGATGGAAATAATTACTATCAATGGCACGAGCGCGACGATTAGAAATGCAAAAATCAGCTTTTTAGTTAAATTAAGAGAGTTAAAGAATTGCGAAAACCCAGACATAACCTAATTCCCTGTTGCTATGGAAGTACCTATAACAGCATAGAACAGTATTGATTAAGATCTAGACAAAAAATAAAAAACCCGGCTATCTAGATAGCCGGGCTTGTAAACTTAACGTTTCACTCTTCAATCGTGCTACGTGTTAGTGTTTCCAATGATAGGTATGGGCCTTTTCTTCCATATACTCAGCCGTTGCTGGGTGCATTTGGGTTTGCGCGCCATTTTCAAAGAAGAAAGGCTGACGTTTATTGTCATAGTTGCCGATTTCATTCATGGTTGCCGCTTCGTAGATACGGCCATTGATAACGGTGTAGGCAACTTTCTCTGAATCACGGATGTTAGACAGCACGTCACCATCAATGATGGCAAGATCGGCTAGTTTTCCTTGTTCGATTGTACCAAGGTCACGGTCCATACCTAAATATCTGGCACCATCGATTGTACCGCTGCGAAGCGCCTGCCAAGGTGTAAAGCCGCCTTGTGCCATTGACCATAATTCCCAATGTGCTGCTAGACCTTCACGTTGACCGTGAGCACCAATGTGTACAGTAACACCCTTATCGCGAAGCTGTTTCGCAGTTTTAGCGACATTGATATGGTTATAGTGACGCTCAGGTGCTTTGCTTGGACGAATTGATCTTGGCTTTACCACATACTCAGGAACGAAGCTCATCAAGCGCTCGTTTTCCCATACATTAGTGTGTTGATACCAGTATTCTTCGCCAGAGATGCCGCCGTAGGCAACAACGAAAGTTGGCGTAAAGCCAACGTTTGTTTGTCCCCACATTTGTTCGATATCAGAGTAAATATTCGGGATCGGTAGGGCATGTTCAACACCGGTGTGACCATCGACTATCATGTTCATGTTGTGTTGGAATTTTGAACCACCTTCAGGCACAACCATGATTTCCATGTTCTTCGCCGCTTCCAATACTTGCTGACGTGTCTCACGGCGAGGGTGGTTGTAACTCTTCACTGAAATAGCACCAGCGTCTTTTAGGCGTTTAACGTGGAACTCTGCGTCTTCAAGGTTACTGATTGGTGTTTTATAACCCGGCGCGTGGCCAGCATATAAAATACGTCCAACAGAATAGGTGCGTGGCGCGACCGTTAAACCCGTTCTTTGTAGTTCTGCCATAGAAAATACCTCGGCAGAGTTATTTGATGGATCATGGATAGTCGTTACACCAAAGCTAAGATTAGAATACTGATTCCAGTTTTGCTGTGGCTGTAGGTTATAACTACCGTAACTGCCATGTGCGTGAGCATCGATAAGGCCTGGGATCACGGTTTTACCGCTAATATCCATTACTTTAGCTGTGCTAGGAACGTCTAGTTCACCTTGCTTACCGACTGCAACGATTCGATTCTCTTTGATTAGGATCACACCATTGTCGATGATTTCTTGTTCGTTCTCAGCGTTACGCATGGTCACTACTTTACCGCCAACTAGCGCAATCATACCTTCAGGCTTATCTGCTTTTTGCTCAAAACTCAAGTCGATGCCTTCAGCGGTTAGCTCGTCGGTGTTGTCAGATGCACCATCGACGAAAGCGAAAGTATCAGTCAGTTTGCGCTGATAAAGTGTGGGACCAAATGCCCAAGTTAGCGCGCTGCTGTCCGCTTTCCAATTTAGGAAGTCACCAGAGTACTTTGACACTTGCTTAACTGGGAAAGCTTTCTCACCCTTGTTAATTGATAGGGTTTTACCTGTACTGGTAAAAGGTGCAACAAACGTATTGAAATGCTCGATAAACGCAACGTATTGACCATTTGGAGAGACTTTAAAGTCAAAGACGTAATCACCTTTGAAGTGGCTACGTTCTTCTTGACCATTGAGGTTAACACTTTTTAGTTCGCGATGTGTTTCATCACTCATGGTTGAGAAGTAAATGCGCTCAGAGTCTGCTCCAAAGTGCGGATTGTCACCGCTTTTAATAATGCGTTTTGCTTCACCGCCGTTAGCATTAACTAGATAAATACCTGGATGCATTGACCAGTCACCGCTTAGCAAGTAGCCACCGGTTACCTTTTTAAATAGCACATTTTTGCCATTTGGTGAAAAGCTAGGTGAGATATAGTGACCGGGTTCTTGGGTGATCACTTTACCTTTACCACCGTTTGCAGATACAACACGTATTGCGCCTAAATCTTTATCACTCCAAGTTGTGTAAACGATAGACTTGCCATCGCGAGAATAGCTTGGGTAGAACTCAAAGTGGTCGGTTTGCTTAGTGAGGCGTTTTACTTTGCCTGACGCAATGTCTTTTACGTAAAGGTAGCCAAGCGCTTGGAATAGTGCAGTTTCACCATCAGGAGAAATTTGAGACCAGCGTGCAAGTTTGACTTTAAAGGTGTCAGGCGCGACATCTACCGCAAAGCGTAGTGCCGGTGTGATTTGTTTTTCAGCGACAACGCGAGTAGGGATGACGTTGACCTCGTGCGATGCAATATTGACGCGGTTGAATACCCCTTTCGCCCAAAAAACGAGAGATTTACCATCCGGCGTGTAAGCAAAAGAAGGCGTGTTACCATGTGCGCCATTGGCTTCTTGTAAATCGCGATCAAGGCCAGCATAAACACGAGTTTCGACGCCAGAGTGTAAATCTTTAATATACAAAGCACCGATCATTTCATTGCCGTTATCTTCGCGTTTAACAAACGCAATAGATTTACCATCAGGACTTACGGTTGGACGAATAGCACCGCCAGCACCACGGATCACGGTCTCTTCTTCACCGGTTGCTAAATCCCAACTACGAATTTCGAAAACAGCGTCGAGCGAGTTTTTGTTATATTCCCAGCGCACGCCAGAGGTAGCATCAACTGAGTAATAGATTTTCTTGCCATCGTGAGAAAAAGCAGGCTCTGCAACGTTCTTTTGCGATTTTGCACCATGTAGACGCTCGCGGACCAACACGCCTTTACCACCGCTGATGTGATACATACGAATAGAGCCACCTGGTATGGTACGCCCCGTTACTTGACCTTGCTTAACTGCAATGTATTGACCATCAGGCGACCATGCAGGGTTGTGAACAATATTATTCACTTCTTTTGACACCTGACGCAGGTTTTGGCCATCCACGTCCATCACCCACAGATTATCGCCACCTGCGCGGTCGGAGATAAATGCGATGTGTTTACCATCAGGCGAAAACTTAGGTTGAATGTTCCAGCCCATGTCGGATGTTAAGGCTGTTGCTTTACCACCGCCAATTGGCATGATGTAAAGGTCGCCAAGCATATCAAAGACGATGCTTTTACCATCAGGGCTAACATCTAAGTTACTCCATGTGGTTTCGTTGGTATCGATGGTGATGGTTTGCTTTTCACCTGGTGGGTTGAGCACATCCCAGCCTTTGGTTGACTTCTCTTCTGTTTGCGTGGCTGTAACGGCATCATCAGCGCTGGCTGGCTGAGTCAAACCAATCACAGCAGCACCAATAGCAATGGCTAATGGTGATTTAAAAAATGACATAGATGTTCCCTTAATTTTATAGTTATTGCCCAAGGCGAGCGGTTTGCCTCGGTTAAATTAGCGTTAATGTAAATGCTTACTAAGCATGAACAAGTTTTATTATGATGTCGAACAACATGCGTTTAATGACGCTTAACCCATAGCCTCTTTGCGGACAAACTGAAGGTAGGCCGCGAGACTGTCTTGCCATAGCGTCATGGCTTCTGTGAGTTCATCATGGCAAGATTTGCCATCCAGTAAGCGGCGTTCTGCTTTTTTCAAATTTGAACCATAGCGATTAAACCCGAGTTGTAAGGCGGTGCTGGCTTGGCGGTGAAGCTGCCTGATACATTGATCTGTGTCCTGTTCCAATAACTGCTGAATATGGATGAGTTTATTGCGGGCTGACAACACAAATTCATTGTAAATCGAAGAGACTTCATCCTCACTAAATCCTGACTTTAGGGCGTTTACAGCCGTTTCATCATATAGGATATCGGGCAATTCCACGCTCACACTGGCCTTTTTCGGAGACTGTGACTCACTAAGCGCTTGGCGTAATTTTTCTTGCTTTATCGGTTTGCCAACAATATCGCGAATACCAAGCGCCAAATATTCTTTAACCTCGTCAGGACTAAGGCTTGCGGTAAAGGCTAGGAAAGGAGTGCGTTTGTTTTTATGCTCACAATTTTGTAGCTGCTTTAATACTTCTTGCCCGGAAAGATCGGGTAAGTTCATGTCTAACAACACCACATCGAAATGATGCTGTATTAGCATCTCGATGGCGCTTTTGCCATTGGTTGCCAATTTAACCTTATGCTCATCTTCTGCCATAAACTCAATAGCGATTTTTTGGTTGAGATCTAGGTCTTCTACCAACAGTACTTTTAAACCGGTGATACAGTTATCGTGCTGCGGACGCTGCTCCACTAAGCTCAGTTCGCCAATGTTTAGCAGTAAATCAAAACTAAATGTACTGCCTTTGTTAAGCTCACTTTGGATATTTAGCTGTGAATTCAGACGGTTGAGTAGGCGACTGGTAATGGCAAGCCCCAAGCCGGTACCACCCTTAACTTTACCTGCACTACTTTGTACGTACGGCTCGGTCAGCTTATTAATATCTTCACTATCAATACCTGGCCCTGAGTCCGTGATACTAAAACGCACTTTATGCTCAATTTGTTGGTCTTTTAAAATCTCAACTTTGAGCTTTACCTCCCCTTTGTCGGTGAACTTAATGGCATTACCAACAAGGTTGATAAGAATTTGTCTCAGCTTTTGTTGGTCAAAGTAATAGCACACCTGATCGGGCAGTTCGTACACCAGTTCAAAGTGCAGCTTCTTTTGCTCGGCAAGCGGGCTTAACAATAAGCAAAGGTTTTGTAGCCAACTTCTAAGCTCAACGTCCTCTTCGTATAAGGCTTCATCACTTTGCTCCAAACTGGCGTAGTCTAGTACTTTATCAATCAGTAAGTTTAACGATTCAGCCGAGTTTACGATGGCCTCACAGTAGGCCTTGTTGCGACTATCTTTGGTGCGTCCCAATACCAGTTGGGCGCTACCCAAGATACCGTTAAGCGGAGTTCGTATCTCATGACTGATCGTTGATAAAAACATGCCGCGTAGCTCAAGGTCTTGTTGTGCCTTTAATGCCAGTTTATTAAGGTTTTGTTCTCTTTGCTCGTTACATAACAGCGCCATGCCCGTGGCATAAAAAATAGGGGCAAGGACGCCATTGAAGAAAATAGTGATGGTAAACCAGTTCTCTTTGAAAAGCGTGAAATGCGTTACTTCTCCCATTAATAGGGTTCTGCCAGTAAAGATCACTAATATAATAAGTAAAATAGTGATATAGACTATGCTGCCGTTAGGGTATTTATTTCGTGCAAAGCGGCTAAAGAAATAGAGCAGGAGTGTCGCTTCAGCTAAGTGTTGTAAGTCCGAGATAAGGATCCTATCTCTCAAATTTGGTGAGAAAATACTGCTGTACATCAACAAAATGAAAAGCCCAGCAGTAACGCCGAGAAACACTTTAAAGGATGGGCCTTTAATCCCTAAAAATTGCCTTATCGCCATGCAGTGGATAATGGAAGCCGCGAACAGCAAGGTATTAGCAATGGGAATAGTTTCCCAGTTGTCAAAATAGCCGTGTAATGCAAAGGAAGAAATCGCACAGAGCAAAACCAAAGGGTAAAAAATATAGAGCAGCGTTCCGGGTGTGCTTTTATTTGCTCGCCACGTTAAAAAGGTAAGGAGCGCCATCATTGCCGTCATGACGAGACTAGTTAGGTAGAGGGTTTTTGGGTCGAGCATGTACCTAAGGCTGCTTTCAGTTGCGAAAAAACTTAGCATAGAGGTATTCGCCAAGGCAGTAAAGCCTGTATGAAGCTGAAGCCTCGATATCGCGATGTCAGCGTTGTCTTTCCCCGCCAACTTACGTCAGCAGGTTAAAGACATATGAAGCTTAGCGGATCTCGTCAGGAATATTCTGCTGAGCCCACGAAAGGAGTTCGATACGGTTACGACATTTGGTTTTACGAAATGCACTGTACAAATGCGTTTTCACCGTATGTGGACTGATATTTAGCTCTTCAGCGATCTCTTTGTTTTTCGCACCTTTACTCATCAGCGCGATAATTGCTTTTTCTCGCTTAGTGAGTTTCACAGGTTCGATATCACCTTCGGTTAGTTTATGTAATGCATCTTTATTAAATTGCAGCATGCGATTTAACACATTACACATCACGTCACGGCGATACCACAGTTGATCTTCAAGCAACAAACGGATCCCTTTCATTAGCACGTCGGCATTATCTGTCGTGTAGAATACACCACGAATCCCGCTTAGCAGCGCACGATTGGCCAGCTCCGGATTTTCATCTAAGTTGAATAGTACGATATCGCATTTAACTTTGAGGTTGACTAGTTGTTCTTTTAATTTACCCCAAGAATCGTTCACTGCGGTTTCGATGAAAAGTAATCGAGTGCCTTCAGGCACATCTGAGATATCAGTTCCAGTCGTAACATCCAACCCCTGAGTTTTTAACAAAGGTTGTAACACATTGATACCAATGGTGTTAACCGGTTCTTTATCTAATAACAAAAAAGCACTACTGCTCATTTTAGGACACACTCTAATTTTTCCGATTTCTCAATGCTAACATGGGATTCAGACCTTTTGTATTAGAATTTTTAGTACAAGATAGAGAAATCCGCTATATAACAAAGTGAAATAATAAATCGAAATTATGTACAGAATATGTATTTAAATGTAATTTGTTGAAATAAGTAAGCTTTTAACGATTTTCGTTAATAACTTACTCATTTACATTGCTTAACAGAGAATAATCTAAATTGGTACTTTTTTCGTATTTTGATAAGGCGGCCAGCCCATTTCTTTTCCAGCTAATACATGTAGATGAAGGTGATATACGGTTTGACCACCGTGATCATTACAGTTCATCACTACACGATAACCATCTTCTGCAAAGCCGTGCTCTTTCGCTAATTTGGCGGCAACAACATACAAATGACCAACAAGATGAGCATTTTCTTCAGTCACGTCGTTGATGGTCGCAATTGCTGTTTTAGGAATAACCAAGACGTGAAATGGTGCTTGTGGATTAATGTCTCTAAACGCGAGTGCTTGTTCATCTTCGTAAACGATGTCTGCTGGGATCTCTCGATTAATAATTTTGGTAAAAATAGTTTCTGAACTCATGGTCCTTCCTTATCTGCATATTGAATTGCTCTAGCATAGCTAACTCTCAAGGAGACTCAATAGATTTGATGCCTTATTCTAAAGCGCATCAATTAAAAGGGTAGAGATATAAGCAGGTATGCAGTAATCTCATCAAGGTATAATGATTTGGTACTCACGAAGGAGTGAATAGATGCGCTTAAAATATACGCTTGCGACCGCTGTTTTACTGTTGTCACCGCTTTCACAGGCTGCGTTGCTAAGTTTTCCTGAAGAAATTATTCCCTTGCAAGTTGATGATAAAACCATTGAACACTCATTCTTCTCCAAAGTGCGAGAGTTGGACTTAGCAAAAGGGGAGTATGCGGTCAAAATGCGTTACACCGACTTGTATGAAGTGGGCTATGACGACCACGAAACCATAGAGTCGAAGCCATTCTGGGCGAAAGTAAGTATCGATCAAGACGGCGAGTATCAGGTTGAATTTAACCGACCTGACAATGTGGTTGCGGCAAAGGCATTTGCAGATCAGCCGTTGATTATGTTGCAAGCACCCAACGAATCGTTAGCGACAACATTGGTGGTGACACAAGAAAGACCTAAATTAACGGCGATGATAGCAAGTGAGCCTTCAACACCCACTGCTCCTCGTTATTCAACGCCAAGCACTGCCACACGAGCAATTACGCCAGCGGCGCCTAAATCAGCACATCCAGATGTGGTTGGCATGTTGGACTATTGGTGGCAACAGGCAACCCCAGAACAAAAGCGGTTGTTTTTGGAAAAAATAAAGGGCAATTAAGCCCTTTATCTGAATAAGTCTTAATGTGATCTATTAGTCTTTATTAACGAGATTCAATCAAATAGGACCGTTGTGTATGAGTCAGAAACGAACCCGCAGGCGTAACTCGTTTTTGCCCCAAAACAAGCTAGAAAATTTTGCTCAAAGGGCTAACAACACCGTTTGCGCCTTGCTGTAAAACATGAGTATATATTTGCGTTGTCTTCACATCGGAATGACCAAGTTGAGTTTGCACAGTTCTAATATCTGCACCACTTTGTAGTAAATGAGTAGCTAATGCATGTCGCAAGCGAAAGTTAGCATTAATAAAGTCACAAGAATCACACACAGGTGAAGTTGAGAAGGCAAAGACAGAAAACGTGACGCTGATACAGCATTGGCCTTGCAGCATTGTCGAGCAGGTATCTTGCGGCTAATTGGCGTATTCAAGTTAGATGCAACAACGACCAAAGTAGACCGAACGAGTTAGCAGCTCGATAGCTGCTCAAAATCAATTAGTTAACCTGCTTAATTGCTCAGGCTAGCTGCCTCTGTACGAGTAAAAAATATAATTGCTTATTAAGGCAAATTTAGGTGTAATGAATACATAATAAGCGCTGAGCAATGCAGGGAAAGCTTACATAACACTAGCTAGGAAAGTGAGAGCCTCCAAAAAGCCTATTTTTTCTAAGTAAGCTATAGCATAAACAACACCAACTCTGTCACACCGAGCAGGTAGCGGCTCAGTCCAACAAGTGATTATGCAACACAAACTGCGTGTCGCATAAATACTAAAATGTTATGGCTAAGTAACTTCGCGTGCGGTTGTTTTAAGGAAGATTTATGATTAATGAAATTAAAAATTGGTGGAGCTCAGTACCAAAAGCCCAGAAAACTGGCCTGATTGTGTTAGCGGCATTTGTTGCGGCAGCTCTTATCATGAGTTTTGGAGTAATTATTGGCTCATCTCTGGGCAAGGCGCTCTAAAGTTGTTGCCTTTGCAAAAAGATATATTTGAGCAGTTATGGCAAAACGAGCTACCAATGTCGTTGTTAGGTCTGGAACATGTGTCATCAAGCGAGCGAAGTAGTCATAACAAGGTCAGGCACAGCGACGGCTTTTCTGTTGCGGCTTCACCTTCACTACAAAGCCGCGCGTGCTGGCGGCGCTAACCCATAGAAATTTCTATGCGAAATTCGCCTAATACAGCCGACGACCTAAAACGTTTTTGTCTAAAAACGAGCTAGAGCGAACGTCTGCTGTTCGCTCATAACTTCAAGGTAGGTGAAATATTAACCTAATCATCAAGGCTGCAGAGTCAGGTATGAGCTACTACACTTTAACAATTAAGTTTATGTTTTGATTCGGTCTACTTTTCGAAAGCACGCTTCATAAAGTTAGGTGTTGCTAATGCACCCTTATGAATACCTGTGTTGTAGTACTCAGTATCAAATGTTGCGTTATCAACGTCTTGTTCGCGGAATCCGGCAAACTTTTCATCTTTACGTGCCATCGTCGCTGACCATAGGCCGCTTGGGTAGATTGGCTGTGGGAAAGGCAGGGTTTGCAGATCAACAAAGCCTACTTCCAACATTGCATCGCGCATTTCTAGTAGCAACGGCATGTGCATCAGTGGTGATTCACTCTGCTGGATCATGATACCGCCAGTGCGAAGCGCTGCTAAACAGCTCTTGTAGAATGCGTGGTTGAATAAACCTTCACCAGGGCCAACAGGATCGGTGCCATCAACGATGATAACGTCGATAGACTCTGCTTCGGCTTCACGCATATATTTGATGCCATCATCAAACATCACAGTTGCACGAGGATCGTCATTAGACTCACAAAGCTCAGGGAAGTATTTCAAAGACATTTGCGTTACAACTTCGTCGATATCAATCTGCGTTACTTTTTCAACGCCAGGGTGCTTTAATACTTCACGCAATGTGCCACAGTCGCCGCCGCCAATGATCACAACATTTTTAGGTGCAGGGTGTGAGAATAGCGCCGGGTGACTCATCATTTCGTGATAGAAAAAGTTTTCACGCGTGCTCACCATAGTGCAACCGTCAATGATCATCAGGTTACCAAAATCCGTCGTTTCAAACATTTCTACTTTTTGAAATGGTGATTGGATTTCGTCTAATTTTTTGTTGACTCTAAGTGAAAAAGCGCTGCCATCGCGGTCGCTAATTTCTGTAAACCAACGGTTTGCTTCTAAGTTTGCCATGATTGTGTTCACACTTGATAAAAATTAAGGCAATTTTGCCAGTGCTTGCGCCTTTGCTCAATCAATTTTAGTCAACATTTTGTACTTTGCCTCATATTAGCCCTAATCAAGCATGGGCTATTTATCAGGTTTGTAAGCTAATGAAAACGCAACTTTAGGTCGCATTGACTTGCCTCGCGTATTAGAATGAAGCTTTATAAAGAATTAATTGAGAGCAGCAATGACTTGGGGTCTGCAAACAGCACGTTCTATCTATAACGTTACCCACTGGAGTGACGGCTATTTTGATATCAATGAACAGGGCCAGTTAGTGGCGTTTCCTGATGGTGATCGCACTAAGCCACCAATTCTTCTTCCAGAGTTAACTGAGCAATTTAAAGCGCAGGGGCTAACTTTGCCGGTTTTGGTGCGTTTTACCGACATTTTAAAACATCGTGTCGATACCTTGACTCAAGCATTTACTGCCGCACGAACTCAACGTGATTACCAAGGTCAGTACACCTGCGTTTACCCAATAAAAGTGAATCAGCAGCGCTCGGTTGTCAGTAAGTTATTGGCTCACCCAAGCGGTCTTGTTGGTCTTGAAGCCGGTTCTAAGCCTGAGCTGATGGCAATTTTGGGTGTGGCACATCAACCTATTACCATTGTCTGTAACGGCTACAAAGACAGTGAGTTCTTGCGCTTAGCTTGTATTGGTCAAGCGATGGGCCATCAGGTAAACATAGTCGTTGAAAAGCTCTCTGAACTGGATACCTTATTACAGGAAATCGACGATTTAGGCATTGAACCGTCGATTGGTATTCGTATTCGTCTTAATTCAGTTGGTAAAGGCAAGTGGCAAAATACCGGTGGTGAAAAAGGCAAGTTTGGTCTTACTGCTAGCCAAGTACTGCAAGCGGTTGAGCTACTTAAGTCGCATAATCGTTTGCACCTAATGCAGTTAGTACACTTCCATATCGGCTCGCAAGTTGCCAATATTCGCGATATTCAACGTGCGCTTAAAGAGTGTGCGCGTCACTATGCTGAACTATACCAACTAGGTGTTCCGCTGCGTATCGTTGATGTTGGCGGTGGCCTCGGAGTGGACTACGAAGGCTCAGGTTCTCGTAGTTCATGCTCAATGAATTATACGGTGGCGGAATACGCGAAAAATGTGGTGCATGCTTTTCATGATATTGCGGAGCTCAATAACATTCCGCATCCGGATATTATTACTGAATCTGGCCGAGCATTAACTGCCCATCACGCGATGCTTATCACGGATGTGATCGACGTAGAAAAAGCGCCAAATCAAGTCGAACCGGTGCAACCACAAGATACCAGCCCATTGGTATTACAAGAGTTATGGCATTCACTGTCACAACTGACTCCTCGCATGGCCTTAGAAACTTATCATGACGCTATGCACTTGTTCAGCGATGCACACGACCAATACGTACATGGTTTGATCAGCATGCAAGAGTGGGCGCAGCTTGAACAGCTTTACTTCACGACACTTCATAAAGTGCGTGAATGCTTAAATGAGAATGCGAGAGCACACCGAGAAGTACTAGACGACCTCAATGAAAAGCTGGCTGATAAACTGTTTGTGAACTTCTCCTTGTTCCAATCACTGCCGGATGTTTGGGGTATTGACCAGCTATTTCCGGTGATGCCTATCGACAAGCTCAATCAGCCGTTGACACAAAGGGCGATTATTCAGGATATTACCTGTGATTCAGACGGTCAAATCAACAGTTATGTTGAGGGCGCAGGTATCGAGTCAAGTTTACCCATTCCTGAGTATGTGCCGGGAGAGCAATATCACGTTGCGATGTTCTTGGTGGGGGCCTATCAAGAAATATTGGGTGATTTACATAACTTATTTGGTGACACAGACTCAGTACACGTTGAGCTTTGTGATGAGGGCTATAAACTCACTAATGCAATCAAGGGCGACAGTGTTGAAGATGTACTGCGCTTTGTTCATTATGACAAAGCAGTGCTATCTGAGAACTATGCACAGCAGGTCGCGGCCTTGTCGTTGCCAGAGTCAATCAAAGCTCAGTATCTACAAGAGTTAAACGCTGGACTTGAAGGTTATACTTACTTCGAAGATTGATTTTCAAATAGTGAAATGGAATAAATTATAGCCGACCAACTGGTCGGCTTAATTGTGTGTGATTTTCAAGGTATGATACAGCTCTGCCGTAAAACACGATGAGGGAATGAATGTCGTTTATTCGTAAAGTGATCAGCATCTTGCTGTATGCCGTTAACACTATATTTTGGTTTATACCGATCTTTATTTGTGGCTTGATTAAGCTACTGCCCATCCCACCATTGCAAAAAGCCATGAGCTACATCGCTAAAGCGTGCGCAAACAACTGGGTCGCGTGTAATTCAGTGAGCCAAAACCTCATTGCGCCGTATACGCTCAATGTTAGCGGATTGGATGAGCTAAAACGCAAAGACTGGTACTTGGTTATCGCCAATCACCAAAGTTGGGTGGATATCTTAGTGTTGCAGCGAGTGCTTCATGGCAAAATCCCGTTTTTGAATTTCTTTTTGAAAAAAGAGCTGCTTTACGTACCTGTTCTAGGTCTTGCTTGGTGGGCGCTCGATTTTCCTTTTATGACGCGAACCAGCAAGTCGCAATTAAAGAAAAACCCTAAATTGCGTGGTAAAGACATAGAAACGACGCGAAAAGCATGCGAAAAGTTTAAAACAATGCCTGTGAGTATTGTAAACTTCGTTGAGGGTACGCGTTACACCGAGTCCAAGCATAGTAAGCAAAAAAGCCCATTTACGCATCTGCTTAAACCAAAAGCAGGGGGCATCGCATTTGTGATGCAAGCCATGGGTGAGCAAATCAGCAAAGTAGTGAACGTTACCATTTACTACCCCGGTGGTGTACCAACTTTTGCAGACTTTATCGCCGGTAAAGTGAAGTCAGTAGATGTTCAGGTGGAAGTAATGCCGGTCAGTGCAAACTTGGTTGGCGACTACACGAATGATCCCGAATTTAGAGTGCGTTTCCAATCCGAATTAAACGCCTTGTGGCAAGCCAAAGACGCACAACTTGTGGAGCTTGCCAATAAAAAGTAGTAGAAGGATGTTGTGATGTTAAAACAAATACTACCTAAGTGGTTTCTCGGGCTATCGGCCAGTGTGTGGCTGCTGGTGAATACCTTTGTGTGTGGTTTATTGGTGCTATTGTTTGGCATCATAAAATTGCTTGTGCCAGTTAAGTTTATCTCTACAGCACTGCACTTTTTTTACGGTATGTGGTGTAAAGGCAATTACCTTGGTTTGCGCATCGCGTGCGACAAAATACAAGTGAGCTTGCCAAAAGAATTACACGCTCAAGGGTGGTTTTTGTTAATTTCCAATCATCTTAGCTGGCTTGATATCGTTGTGCTGAGTGCCATGGAGGTACTACCTGCACCTAAATTTTTCCTAAAAGATGAATTAAAATACGTGCCTTTTATTGGTACTGGTGCATGGGCGATGGGTATGCCATTTATGAAACGTGCGAGTAAAGCGCAGATCGCCAAAAACCCTAAGCTTAAAGGGATGGATGTAGAGCGTACCAAAGCCAGTTGTCGCAATTTTCGTGATCATCCCACAACGGTAATTAATTTTGTGGAAGGTACTCGTCATACTAAAGCCAAACATACGCATCAAAATAGTCCGTTCAAGCATCTGCTCAAACCAAAGGCGGGTGGTGTAGCGTTTGCCCTAGAAGTGTTATCTGAGCAATTTGACGGCATGCTCAACGCGACTTTGGCTTATAAGTTAGAGGGTGAGCATATTTGCCGTGCATTTACGCTTGGACGCTTGGATGCAATTGATGTAAAAATAGACTACATCGCGATGGAGAAAGTGCCACTTGGTAACTATCAAGCCGATAAAGCTTATCGTGTACAGTTTCAATCTTTTATGAATGAAGTTTGGCAACGCAAAGATTGCCAACTCGAAGCGCATTGGCTGCATTCGACTGAGCCAAATGACACGCTCAATGAGGAGCTAAAACAGCTATGAAGTTTGATCACCTTCATGATGTCGTTCAACCGTGGTTAAAAGAGTTACCGCAAGGCACTGTGATCAGTGCTTTATTCACCAATGGTGTCGCGGTTGTTGGGTTATTGTTTTTATATTGGGTGATCCGCCGTTTAGTGCTACCCAATGTAGAGAACCTCGCGCGCCATATTTCACCGCGTAAAATTGGTCACCTTGCCCCTCAGTTAAGTAAATTTAGCGGCCGCTTTGCCTTTGTATTGTGTTTACTGGTTTTTTCCGCCTACCACGAGCGTCTATTTGTCGCGCCAGCTTGGGTATTTGTAGTCATGGAAACACTAGTGTATGTCATATTGGTGGTGGCATCAGGGTTTTTATTTAGCAGTTTAGTCAACTTAGGTAATGGCGTTTATAACCTCTTTCCATTCGCCAAAGAGGTGCCGATCCAAGGGATTATTCAAGTAATTAAGCTACTGATATTTATAGTTTGTTCTATATTGGTGGTGAGTATCTTGGTGGATAAATCACCGACTTATATTCTTTCCGGTTTTGGTGCTATCGCGGCAGTCATTATTTTGGTATTTAAAGATACGATTTTGGGATTGGTTGCGAGTATTCAAATAGCAGCCAACCGACTGGTAACCACTGGTGACTGGATCCAAGTTGACGCATTTGGTGCAGACGGCGAGGTGATTGATCTTGGTTTAAATACCGTTAGGGTACGTAACTGGGATAACACCGTCACCACCATACCAACCTATATGTTGATCTCTGATTCATTTAAAAACTGGCGTGCAATGCAAGAGTCAGCAGGACGCCGCATCAAACGCGCCATTCATATTGATTTTACTAGCATTGAGCCGTTGGCTGAGCAAAAGCGAACATCGCTAACCGAGCAATATCCACTACTGGAAAAGCTTGAAGAGGTACCAAGCGATATCACCAATTTAGGTTTATTTAGACGCTATGCAGAGGCCTACTTGAAGCAGCATGATGCCATCAATCAAGATTGTTTATGTATGGTCAGGGAGCTTGCCCCCACGCAACATGGCTTGCCTCTGGAGTTTTACTGTTTTAGTCGCGATAAACGTTGGGTGTTTTATGAGCACCTACAAGCCGATATTTTGGACTACATGTTAAGCGTAATGCCAGCATTTGGGTTACGTCCATATCAAAGCGTGAGTGATTACTTTGGCGCACACCGCGTGAAAGTACGCGCCGGTAGCAAACCTGACGCAACTTCAGAATAATCAGCTAGGTCACCCAAGCGTGACCTACATACTTCCAGCGATAACCCCAAACACCATAAAGGCGATAAGCAACTGCCATATAGCGGGCTTTAGCCATTTGAGTGCTACAAACCCTAATACCACCGCGATGATATCGAGCAGACTATGCACCGCAGAAAGCCAAATCGGTTGATAAAATGCGGCGGCTAAAATTCCCACAACACCGGCATTTAAGGCCGCGCTAATGCTCGCAAACCGTGGTAATGCAATAAGCGATTGCCACTGTTGGTTAAAAGCCCACATTAACAGTAGGCCCGGCAAGAAAATAGCGAGCGTTGCAATCGCTGCGCCCAAAATGGGATGGGTATTGTCGACAACGGCGCCTAAAAAGCTTGCGATGGTAAACATAGGTCCTGGAATGGCCTGCGCGGCAGCATAAGCCGTTAAGAAGGTTTCTTGCGCGACTCCCTCAACACTGGTTTGTAGTAGCGGCAGCACGACGTGACCACCGCCAAAAACCAAAGCACCTGCTTGATAAAACTCGGCAAATAGTTGATTTGGTAGCGCGGCAAAGGTTAACGTGAATAGGCCAATAAATAGCGCAAATACAGACCAATTGATTTGGCTTTTTGATTGACTCGGTTTACTTGGCGCATTGCTGAATGAGTAAAAGTAACCCGCGACGACAAGCACCATAAGCACACCCAATTGCGCGCTTAAGTTCGGCAGCATCAACAGTGTGAGTGTGGCGAAAAATGCGACGAATTTGAGTGCTGTGGTTTTACAAAAGCTTTTCGCCATACTCAGTACTGCATCGGCAACGATAACAACAGCAAACAATTTCAACCCATCAATGACATTCAACGCAGTGCCAGAAAGCTGCTCAGCGGTTAATGCCAGCATGATCATGAGCAAAAAAGACGGTAGCGTAAACCCTAAGAAGGCGGCGATCCCTCCTAGTATTCCAGCTTTTTCTAAACCAATCGCGAATCCGACTTGGCTAGAACCTGGTCCTGGCAGTATTTGTGACAAACTGATCATACTGGCATAGCGCTCGTTACTCAGCCATTTTAAGTTATCGACAAAGTGTTTTTTAAAGAACCCAAGGTGGGCTGCAGGTCCTCCAAAGCTCGTACATCCTAATAACAAAAACTGGTAAAATATTTTCAGAAACATAGTGTACCTTGTGATATTGTTAACCTTATATCTTCACACTTTTATATGACATATTTATGACTTTTGGTGCTGGGGCGCCTCAGTTGGATAAGTATTATGCGAATGACTTTTTTATCGCCGTGTTTACTTTTTTTGTTGGCGAACTTCTCTTGTTTTGCTCAGCAAATTAATGTCGCTGTTGATCACGCACCACCGTATAGCATTATTGAAGACAATGGTGAAGTGCAAGGTTTAATCTTAGATATATTAGCAACGGTGCAGGCTCAGGCTGGTGTTGATTATCAAATAAATGCCGTTCCCTGTCCTTTCTCACGCTGTATGCGGATGATAGCGCAAGGTGAGGTAGACGTCATGGGTGGCTTGATCCGTACGCCTCAACGAGAAAAGTTAATCGACTTTGTCGAACCCGCCTACATGGCGCTGACATCTTCGTTTGTGTTCTATGCTAAGCAAGACAGCGATATTCGGGTGGAACAATATACGGATCTTTATACCAAGCGGATTGCGGTGATGCGTGGCGGCGTTTTTTACCCTCGCTTTGATGAAGACCGTCAGCTCAATAAAGTCCCTGTGTTTAGTGAGCAAGTCGCGTTTGATTTATTGCTTAAAGGACGTGTTGACCTTGTGATCGCAGTTGAAGACACCGCTGAGGTGGCGATGGAAGTGCTTGGTCAGCCCATTGAAAAGTTGAAAAAAGTCTCCTATCACCACGCTCAGCCGATTTATGGACATATGGCGATGAGCAAACGCTTCAGTGGCACCGAGCTTGCACAAACCATTCGTTTAACGATGAAGCAATTGGCTGAGAGAAAGCAGCTTGATGCTGTGGTTGCAAAATATAAACTGCCACCAGTTTCTGAGCATATAAGCGACTTAGTCCCTGCTCATCCTTAAAAAAACCAACAAGGCTTCAGCCAGAGTTAATTGTTTATTGCAACAATATAGACAATCAAGTTGAAACGAACTCAGGTGGGAAGATGATTGCTAGAAATATGTTAATTGGTGCAGCCGTTGTGGTTGCTTTGTCTGGATGTGAAATGAATAACACAGGTAAAGGTGCGGCGATTGGTGCTGCAACCGGTGCGGTGTTAGGTAAAGCTACTGGTAACCACAAAGATAAGCGTCTTGCCATTGGTGCTGCGGTTGGGGCAATTGCAGGTGCCGCGATTGGGAACTATATGGACAAGCAGGAAGCCGCTTTTAATCAAGAGCTTGCTGGCACGGGTGTTGAGGTGGTTCGTGAGGGTGACCAAATGCGCTTAGTGTTGCCATCAAACATAACCTTTGCGACAGGTAAGTCAGCTATCAGCCCTGGTTTTTACAATACACTTCAAGGCATTGCACGCGTGATGCAGCAGTACGATAAGACATTCTTAACGATTGTCGGGCATACAGACTCTACTGGTTCAGCGAGCTTCAATCAGACTTTGTCTGAACAGCGCGCGAATAGCGTAAAGCAGTATTTATTATCACAGCAAGTACTACCTGCGCGATTATACGCAGAGGGCATGGGTGAGTCTCAGCCAATCGCGAGCAATAGCACCGAGCAAGGTAAGGCACAAAACCGCCGAGTAGAAATAAAAATTATTCCAAACCGCGCATAAGAAAAGTGCAAGGAGTGCTGCACAGCACTCCTTTTTTATAAAGTGTCACACACCACTTCAGCTTTGCAGGTAATTACGCTGACATTGGTGTAACCGATACGAGTTAGTTGCTCTGCGGCAAAAATAGCACGGCCACCAGCGGCACAGTGTAAATAAATTGGCCTGTCTGCGTCTTTTTCCAGCTCTGGAAGCTTAAACTCTAGCAATCCTCTTGGGATATTTACTGCGCCGTTGGCTGCCTTTTGGCTATGTTCAGCTGGCTCTCTCACGTCGATAACCAGACCATTGTTTTGTGCAATCTCTGATTTTGCTTGTACCGCGTCAATGCAGCGTTGATTAGGCTTTACTGTCTTTAGTACATCTTGGGCAGATATCAGCATATGTAGCTCCTTATTGGGTTATCGGTTTCATTATGACTCACCTTTCCTGAATGCCAAGTTTCTTCAATATAACGATCATAGGGCACCAGTTAGTAAAAGCAGACTGCACTAAATTGACACAAATAAACACACTAAACCAAACCCAATGTGGGCTGACAAAATGTGTGAGCAGCAAAGAAATGGCAAACATAACACCAGCGATTAATCTAAGTAGCGGATGTAAGGTCATAATGAGTGTTACCTTTAATATTAGATATTTCTAATATTAGACATTGCTAATGTTTGTGTCTATACTTTAAGCGCATTATTTTTTTGGGAGTCAACATGGAACTGCAGCAAATGGCGCAAAATGCCGAACAGGCAGAAGCCTTGTTAAAGCTTATGGCGAATAAAAATCGCTTGATGATTTTGTGTGCATTGCAAAAGCAAGAGCTCAGTGTTAGCCAGCTTAATGAAATGGTGCCGTTAGCGCAGTCTGCCTTATCACAGCATTTAGCAAGCATGAGAAAGGCACAAATCGTGGCGACTAGGCGTGAGGGAGCGACGATTTATTATCATGTTAAAGATAGCCGAGTCGCTGTACTACTTGAGAGTTTATATCAGCTGTTCTGCGCCTCAAGTGCAGAGTAACAGGAACGACTAAGATGCAAAAGTTAGATAGTGTTATTCGGTATGCTCTACAAGGCAGCTTGCCAACGATTATCTTCTTGTGCGCTGTGGTACTTGGATTATTTGCATTGCAAATGACACCACGAGAGGAAGAACCACAAATAGTGGTGCCTATGCTGGATATTCATGTGTCGGTACCAAATACTGCCTCACCAGAAGTGGCACGATTGGTCACCACTCCACTTGAAAAGTTACTGCTGCAAATTCCAGGCGTTGAACACGTCTATTCTACGACCCAAACCGGCGGTACGGTTGTTACTTTAAGATTTCATGTGGGTGAAGACAGAGAAAAAGCCATCCTCAACACCTACACTAAGCTGTATGCCAACCAGCATACTATGCCCGGAATTGTCACTCAGTGGCAGATCCGTCCGATAGAAGTCGATGACGTTCCGATTCTTATGCTGGGACTGACAAGTTCAAAGCCACAACTATATGATGACTACGCGCTAACGCGCTTTGCACAAGAGCTATCTATCCAATTACAGAGCATTGCAGATACCAGCGAGGTTACGGTTATTACCGGGCGCACGAGAGCACTTAGGGTTGAGTTGAACTTAGCTGCGCTTGCCGCACATCAAACAACACCAATGGATGTTTTAGGTGCTATCCAAAGTAGTAATCTAGTGACACGAGTCGGGCAAGTAACGGCAGGTAGTAACACAATTGCCTTTGAATCAGGTGATGTCCTTCGTAATAAGTCGGCACTTGAAGGTCTCACGGTGAATGTAATTAATGGTCGTGCCATTGTTTTAAAAGAAGTTGCTCGGGTTATTGATGGTCCTAGTGAGCCCGATAGCTATCAGTGGTTAACAAGCAGCGACAGCCAGGCTGATGTACCATTAGTGACGATTGGCGTGGCGAAGCAAAAGGGAAGTAATGCGGTAACGGTTGCAGAGCAAAGTTTAGCGCTTGTAACCCAGCTACAACAGGAGCTCCTTCCGGCTGAGGTATCGGTAAAAGTACTAAGAAACTATGGCGAGACGGCCAATGACAAAGTCAATAATCTTACCTCTAGCTTGGCCTTTGCGGTATTTACCGTTGTGGTATTTGTCGGTGTATTTTTAGGTTGGCGGCCTGCCATCGTTGTTGGTCTTGCAGTGCCAATTTGCTATGGCATTACACTTGGGTTGGACTTTGCGTTTGGTTACACCATTAATCGGGTCACCTTGTTTGCGCTTATTTTGTCGCTGGGATTGTTAGTCGATGACCCAATCACTGGGATTGATAATATTAGCCGCTTTATTCATCGCGGCGCGGCGGCTGATACAGATCATAATATTGTTGCTGCTATGGTCGAGATCAAATCTGCGCTTTTGATGTCAACGTTAACTATCATCATGGCGTTTATTCCATTGGCGTTTATTACTGGCATGATGGGCCCATATATGGCACCCATGGCATTTAACGTCCCCATTAGTGTCATTGCCTCGACGTTAGTGGCTTTTTTAGTGACGCCTTGGCTGTCTAAAAAGTTACTCAAAGCGGATTCAAAAACAAGTGAAGTCGCGCCTCAAGACTCGTACTACAGCAAAATCATGCTGCCAATTTTACAAAACCCACGCAAAGCCAAGTGGTTTTTATGGGGCGTGTTAGGGTTATTTGTTGCGAGTGTGAGCCTTCCTATTTTTAGGGCCGTACCACTGAAATTGCTGCCGTTTGACAATAAAAGTGAAATCCAAGTACTGATAGATATGCCAGAGGGAACCAGCCTTGAGCAAACGGCCGCAATGGCGAGGCAAGTACAGCAAATCGTTTGGTCAGAAGCTGAAGTGACCGACATCGCCGCTTTTGTCGGCAAGCCTTCCAGTATGGATTTTAATGGTATGGTGCGAGGCTATTATCGTCGTAGTGGTACGCATCTTGCCGAACTTAGGGTGTTACTGGTGGATAAGCGTGAACGCGAACATCAATCTCACGCCATCGTCATGCGACTGCGTGAAAAGCTTCAGCCTTTTAACCAAACTTTGACGCAAGTAAAAGTGGTGGAAGTGCCGCCGGGACCTCCGGTATTAAGTACACTCGTTGCTGAGGTTTATGCAGATCCGTTTGTTGCTCGTGAAACGCAAGAGCAAGCAGCCCAGAGGTTAGCACATCGTTTAAGGCAGGAGCCACATGTGGTTGAGGTTGACACCTCAATGGCTTCGCCAACATGGCTAAAGCGGTTTGTGGTTGATAAACAAAAGGCTGCGTTATCAGGTGTGGCCACAGAGGATATTAATCAATCGTTAGTGGTTGCAAGCAGCGGCATGTCAGCAGGCTTTTTATATACTCAAGGTGAGGTCGCAACGGTGCCCATCGAGTTAGGTGTGAGTTACGCGCAGCGTAATCAATGGCAAAACGTATTGGCGATGCAAGTTCGTGGTCGTCAGGAGTTGGCTAAAACCACTCAAGAATACGGCTTAGAGCAGGCTGCGAGACCCCTTGTGGCGATTGGTGAACTGGGCGAATTAACATCTATTCCTACGGCTCCCGTGATCCTTCGAAAAGACCTACAAGAGGTGATTTATGTGTTTGCGGAGCTAAATGGCCGCACGCCAGCTGAGGTGATTGCCGATGTGGTTGCGGATGAAAACCAACAGATAACACCGAGCAATTGGGCATCTCGCACCTTTTTACACAGTGGCGGAGGAGTCACTTGGTCAATGTTTGAGGGAACCCATTATACCTTTAAAGGCGAAGGTGAATGGCGCATTACCATAGATGTGTTTAGAGATATGGGGATCGCATTTGCATTTGCACTGGTGGCGATATTTATCATCCTGCGGGTACAAACGGCATCTAGTAGCTTATCACTTATCATTATGTCGGCTATTCCCCTCACTATGATAGGGATTATGCCGGGTTTTTGGTTACTCAACCAGTTTGGTGAGCGTGTGGTTTCAGGTGCGCCAGAGCCCGTGTTATTTACAGCGACCGCGATGATAGGGATGATAGCGCTGGCCGGAATAGTGGTGAGAAATTCCCTGATTTTGGTGGAGTTTATTAATCAGTCTCGAGCGGCTGGTATGGCACTTATCGATGCATTGATTGCGGCGGGAAGTGTAAGAATGCGACCGGTATTACTTACAGCAGGTACGACGTTATTAGGCAATTTAGTGATTATCTTAGATCCCGTTTTTAGTGGCCTCGCCCTTGCTATTATCTTCGGGATCATTGCTTCAACGTTATTTTCACTGTTGGTCGTGCCTATCGTTTACTATTTAGTATTCAAATCATCATCGACACCTAATCAACCCCTTAATACCTCATCAGTTCAGGAGTCTTCTCATGTCTCGTAATAAAATCTTTATTCCTGTTCTTGCTATTTTTTGCCTATTATTGATGGTCGTATGGCTTGCTGGTGGATTCCAAAATAAGCTAGCTCCGGGCAATAAGTCCGAACTTCCAGCTTATCAAGGAGCACGTTATACCGTGCAAAAGTCGCTGATTGCGATGATTGAACAAGTACCTGCGAGCGTAGTCGCAAAAGAAAATACGTTAGTGTCCAGTCGGTTATTGGCGGAGCTTAAAACGCTTAACGTCAGAGCCGGTGATAAAGTCACTGCGGGACAGCTGATAGCAACACTCGATGATGCAGAGCTTAAAGCAGAGCTGCAAAGAGTGGCAGCGCAGCAAGCGGCAAATTCAGCCAAGCTAGAGCAAGCAACTAAGCAGTTAGTACGCAATAAATCTCTTAATGAAAAAGGGCTTATCGCGATTAACCAAGTGGATGAGTGGCAAGCCACAGTGAACGAGTTACAAGCGCAAGATAAGGCATTGCAAGAAGCGTATCGTAGCGCTGAAGTCGCGCTGGGTTACACGCAAATCACAGCCCCTATTTCGGGTAAAATGGTGGCGCGCTTACAAGAGCCGGGCAGCATGGTCAGTCCCGGTGGCGCCATTATATCGCTATTCAATCCATTACAATTACAGATTGAAGCGCCAATTCGCGAGAGCCAAGTTAAGCATATTCAGTTAGGAAGCGAGATTAAGGTACGCATACCTGCGCTAGACATAAGCCAAACCGCGCGTGTGTCGGAAATGGTGCCGATTGCCGACAGTCAAGCGCGCAGCTTTATTATTAAATTGGATATGCCTTTGCTGAAAAATGTGGTGCCTGGCATGTACGCGCTGGTTGAACTTGTGCTTGGCGAGCAGGCGGTTATCCAAATTCCAACTAATATGATCAGCAAGTATGGTCAATTGGCGATGGTTGAGGTAATAGAAAGTGGCCAGCTTCACAAACGCTACCTCAGGTTGGGCGAAGAGACTGGTAATAAAACGATTGTTATCAGTGGCCTAAACGAAGGCGATCAGCTAGCTGTACAGCGATAGTTAGCTGATCCAAACTTTTAAATAAACGAAGCGATTTCGGCGAGTGATTTTTTCACTGTTGCGTGCTCTGGAATAGTTGCATCATCACTTGGATAACCCGCAATCAATAACATATAAGGACGTTCGTTATCTTTATCTCTACCGCACAACTCGCTTAAAAAGCTCATAGGTTTAGGTGTATGGGTCAGTGTGGCAAGTCCTGCATTATGCAGAGCTTGGATAAGAAACCCAGTAGCTATCCCAACCGATTCATGGACATAGTAGTTGGTATTTTTGTCTTCCGCGTGGATCCCACCTTTTTTCTGACTAAAAATAGCGATAAGCCAAGGTGCATGTTCTAAGTAGGGTTTTTGTGCATCTGTGCCCAAAGGCTTTAGCGCGTCCAGCCACTCATCTCCCGCACGGCCTTGGTAAAACGAACGCTCGAGGTCTTCGGCTGCAGCTCGGATCTGTTTTTTCTTTTCTGCGCTGCCAATCGCCACGAAATGCCATGGCTGGTGATTTGCACCACTAGGGGCAGTGCCCGCTGCTTTGATGCAAGTTTCGATGATTTCTTGCGGTACTGGGCGGTCGCTAAAAGCACGGATACTATGACGTCTCTTACTGTTCTCCAAGAATGCTTCCGCACGACTTAGCATTTCCTCGTGAGGGTATTCAATAAAATCCGTCAATGGGTGGTTGGCGTGATCTTGCATATTAGTTTTCCTTGGGTGTTGTAAACTAAGAATGCTTCTTAGTGTTTCAGTGTTTACTTTTATTTGCAATTGATATGTTTATGTTAATTGTCACTAACCTAGGGAAATGTTATAAAAAGGACAATAATAAAAATCCGGACAGGAAATAAAAATGCTCGAAATCTCAGGACTTTCAAAAACCTATGACAATGGCGTTCATGCTTTGAGAGGTGTAAACCTGACTATTCCAAAGGGAATGTTTGGTTTACTCGGACCTAATGGCGCTGGAAAATCATCGTTGATGCGCACGATTGCCACATTACAGTCGGCGGATGCTGGCACCATACAGTTCGATGGTGTGAATGTCTTAAAAGAGCCCAAGGCACTTCGCGCACGTCTAGGCTATCTGCCGCAAGATTTCGGTGTTTACCAACGTGTTAGTGCGTATGATTTATTGGATCATATGGCAATTTTAAAAGGGTTGAATAATAAAAAAGAACGTAAAGAAGCCGTGGACGGATTGCTCGCACAAACTAACTTATATGATCACCGTAAAAATGCGGTAAGCGGATTTTCTGGAGGTATGCGTCAACGCTTTGGTATTGCACAGGCACTGCTTGGCGACCCTGATTTACTCATTGTGGATGAACCGACGGCGGGACTAGACCCAGAAGAACGTAATCGTTTTCACAACCTACTCGTTGGCTTAGGTGAGAGTAAAGTAGTTATCTTATCAACGCATATTGTAGAGGATGTGTCTGAGCTATGTCCGAATATGGCTGTATTGGCGAGCGGACAAATTTTACTTGAAGGTAATCCTATTGCACTCACTGAGCAGCTACAGGGGAAAATCTGGCGTAAGTCGGTCACACTTGCAGAAGCGAAAGAAGTAGAGCAAAACTTACCGGTTATTTCTAAGCGCTTATTCGCGGGCCAGACCTTACTTAATGTATTTGCTGATCAAGCACCTGAAGGCTTTGAAGCGGTACCAGCCGATTTAGAGGACGTCTATTTTTCTACTCTGCATACTCATCGAAATAATCAAGCAGCGTAAGGAGTAGGCAGATGCTATTTAAAATGATGCGTTTTGAGCTACGGTACTTTGTCCGTCAGCCTTCCTTTTATGTGACTTCTCTGATTCTATTTTTACTCACCTTTTTTGCGTCAGTTTCGGACTCAGTACAGATTGGTGGTGGCAGTAACGTCAATGTAAACTCGCCCTATGCCATCTTGCAAACCGTTGCCATCATGACCATTTTTTCCATCTTTTTGGTGGTTAACTTTGTTGGTAGTGCGGTAATAAGAGACGATCAAAGTAAGTTCAGTGAGCTTATTTTGAGTAAGCCTTTGCACTTAGCTCAGTACCGATTGGGTCGTTTTCTCGGCGCTTATCTTGTTACTTTACTAGTATTTTCAATGTGTTTAGTGGGGATCTGGGTAGGCTCAGGCATTGGTGGTTTAGTCGGTTGGCTAGATACCGAACTGATTGGGCCTAATAAACTCAACTATTACCTAACGCCACTATTTGTCATCGCGGCCCCTTCACTGTTCTTTATGGCGAGCCTATTTGCGCTGGTGGCGCAAAAATTTAGAACCATGATAGCAATGTACTTAGTTGCTGTGGGTTTGTTTGTGACTTATCTTGTGGCAAATAGTATTTTTTCAGACATTGAATACCGTACTATTGCTGCGTATTTAGACATGTTTGGCCTATCAGCTATTTCGGCGCAATCAGAATATTGGACCATTGCAGATCGCAATACGTCAGTCATTAGCCTAGTTGATGAACTGCTCTATAACCGCTTAATTTGGATGTCAGTTGCACTGCTCAGTTTAGGTGCTTTAGCCTTAAATACTTCTCATTATTTACCGCAAAAACAAAAAACTAAGAGTAAAGCCAAAGAAGATGGTAGCCAAGCGTCGGCATTGCTGAATCGTTTTGATTTTAAAGCGAGCGTAGGTAGTAGTTGGGTGCACTTTTGCACCAGAACCACTTTTGAAGTAAAGCAAGTGCTTAAAAGCTATCCATTCTTAGTGTTATTAATTTTGGCGGTGGCAACCTTAATACCTGCCTTGGTTGGCTCATTTAATTGGTATGGCACAGAAGTATGGCCAGTGACCTTTAGAATGGTGGAGCTTATCCACGGCAGCTTCTGGCAATTATTGGTCATTGTGTTGGTGTATTACAGCGCTGAGCTGGTATGGCATGACCGTGATTCGCGAATGGGAGATATTGTTGACTCTTATCCTGTTGCAAACTGGGTATTTTGGGGCTCTAAATACATAGCCTTAGTAGCGGTGATGACGCTGCTATGTGTATTTGGTAGCTTGATCACCATTAGCTATCAATTATTGTCGGGTGTGACACAGATAGATCTCGCCCAGTATATTGTGCGCTTGGGATATTTATATGTGTTAGGTTTTGCCTTCCAAACCACCTTAGCATTTTTGATTCAGGTGATGAGTCCAAGCAAATATATGGGTATGGGAATATATGTCGTTTACTTCATTATTTCGATAGTCCTGAGCAACTTTGGCTTTGAGCACAATATGTATCACTTAGGCGAAACTTCCTCAGTGCCGTACTCAGATATTAATGGTTATGGTCATTTCCTCAGTGCGGCACATTGGTACAATTTGTACTGGTTTGGTTTTAGCATGATGTTAGCGACACTAAGTTATGCACTTTGGCCTCGTGGTGCGGGGCAAACGCTGAAAGCACGTATTGCACTGATGGGCTATCAGTTAGGTAACGCTGGTAAAGCGTTATTGGCTTGTGGTGCTTTAATCTTCGTGGGTAGTGGTGGCTATATTTACTACAACACGCAAGTGGTCAATGAGTTTATTACGCAAGATGAAGCTGAAGATATCGCAGAGCAATATGAGCAACAATTTGCCCAGTATCGAGATGACCCTGTACCAGTCACGTTAGATGTACAGCTCAATGCTGAGATATTTCCAAAGACACGTCGTATTGAAGCGCAGGTAAAGCTGTTGGTTGAAAACCGCTCAGATAAAGAGATTACTCGCTTCTTGGTCAATAAACCTGATCATACATTAGAGTGGCAAGTTGAAATGGCTGGCGCTACGCTTGGTGAAGAGGATAAAACCTTTAAGCATGCTTGGCTTGAGCTCTCACAACCAATGACACCGGGTGAGCAGCGTGAAATTACGATGTCAGTTGTACGGCAAACACTTGGCTTTGTAGATAGAAGCAATGATGAAACCTTGGTGAACAATGGTACTTTCATCGATAACGCGACGTTGTTCCCGACATTTGGTTATAGCATCTATAAGCAAATTCAAGACAAAAGTGAGCGTCGCCAGCGCGGCCTTGAACCACTAAAACGTGGTAATAAGATTGAAGAAACACACTATCATCATGAGCCATTGTTTGCGGAAAATTTTGTCACATTCGCCGCAACAGTGACGACGGATGCATCGCAAGTTGCGATGGTGCCGGGCTATTTGCAATCAAAACACAGCAAAGACGGCCGCACGACCTATGTCTATGAAATGGATGCTCCAATGCTGCACTTCTATAACATCTTGTCGATGGATCTTGAGGTGAAACGAGAAGAGTACAAAGGCATTGCGCTCGAGGTTTACTACCATAAAGATCATGCTTGGAATGTCGACACTATGCTGCAGTCGACTAAAGACTCTATTGATTATTTCACTCGAGAGTTTGGGCCTTACCAACACAAGCAAATGCGTATTATTGAGTTTCCTCGTTACCGAGACTTTGCGCAAAGCTTTGCCAATACAGTGCCGTACTCGGAAAATATTGGCTTTTTGACGGACACCCGTAACCCAGACAATATCAATGTACCTTACTATGTGACGTCACATGAGCTGGCACACCAGTGGTGGGCGCATCAGGTGATTGGTGCTAATGTGGAGGGGTCAAATATCCTGTCGGAAATGTTGTCGCAATATTCTGCCATTATGGTGATGAAAGAAAAGTACGGCGAGCATAATCTTCGTAAATTCTTGAAGTATGAACTAGACACCTATTTAAGTGGACGAGGTTCTGATCCGTATGAAGAGCGGGCGCTATCCAGAACCGTCGGTCAGCAGTACATTCACTACAATAAAGGTTCTGTTGTGATGTTAGCGCTGCACGATTTACTTGGAGAAACGCGACTCAATAGCGCATTAAGAAGCTTCTTAAATGACTATCGTTTTAGAACAGATATCTACCCAACGACACTCGACTTTTTGACTTACTTAAAAGCGGGGGCTTCAGAGCAAGAACAAGTATTTATCGAAGATCAGTTCAATGCGATTACGTTGTATGAGCTTAAGCTTGCGGGTGTTGAAGTGCAAGAAGCGACGCAAGCGGGAGAGCTACATACGGTGACCTTAACGGTTGAGGCGGCGAAAAAGCATGCAGATGGGGAAGGTAACGAAGAAGAAATCCCGCTTAATCAAGAGATTGATATAGCCTTATTCTCTGCCGATCCGAACAACATTCAAAGTGACGAAACGCTGCTATATCTACAAAAACACGCGATCACATCGGGTGAAAATAAGATTGAGTTGAAAGTAACAGAGTTACCGAAATTTGCGGGAGTTGATCCGTTTGTAAAACTGATTGATAAGAAAACCGCCGATAACATCAAGTCACTCTAATCGATACATAGGTAGGAGAGGGCTTTTTCGAAAGCCCTCATTCGTTTTTAAAGGAAAGTTATGCCAGATTTATTGCAAGTAACAGGGGTGTCGAAGCAATATGTTTCGGTAAAGCAAGTGTTATGCGCATTACTTGGTTGCTACCTTATCCGTGTTGCCGCAGGACGATTGTTTAAAGCGGGTATGGTGATGTATGGCAAGGAACCCTCAATTAAGGATATGGTGCGCTGGGTCTGTAAACCGGAATAATACCGTTTATATGATAACTTGCTAGCACGACGCTTTGGTTATGGTACGCTCCATAACCGGAGCTTATGGCAGTACAGAGAGGGTGAAATGTATCAACATATTGATAATGAAAACAATAAAATAAGTCTACCAGCGGGAAAAATCGTTTGTGTTGGTAGAAACTACGTAGCGCATGCCAAAGAGCTAGATAATCCCATTCCAAGCAGTCCGTTGTTGTTTATCAAACCAGCAACGAGCTTAGTACCATTTAATAATAAAATGATGTTGGACGCCGCACTTGGCGAACATCATTATGAGGCCGAGCTTGCACTATTGGTAGGCACCAAAATTGATGCAAAAACCCCTGCGCCTCTCAAGCATATCGCTGGAATTGGGCTGGCACTCGATTTGACATTACGAGACTTACAAAGTGAGCTAAAAGCACAAGGGCACCCATGGGAGCGGGCAAAGGCCTATGATAATAGTTGCCCAATGACGCCTTTTGTACCATGTGATGAAAACACCTTTGCTGAGTGTATTGAATATCGTTTTTGGCAAAATGGAGAGCTTAAACAGCATGGCGACTCTAGCTTAATGATTTTTCCAATCACTGAGTTGCTAAAGGACATTGCTCGTTACTTTACGCTTCAGCCAGGAGATATTGTCTTAACAGGAACGCCAAAAGGGGTAGGGAGCCTAGCGCATGGCGATGAACTTACACTGCAGCTGAAAAGCCATACTCCTTGGCATGGCAAAGTTGCGATAGATTAGATTCTCGTTTTTATGTGTATCGCTGCGTAGTCTGTTACGACTGCGCAGCAACGAGCTCAGCTTCCGGTTGATTGATTGTGCTCGAGCAGCACAGCATAATAGCAACGAGTGAAATTGCGCCTAATATTATCCAGCTGATAGTCAGGCTGACGTAGCCCAACAGTAAAGCGGTTAATGCAGAGCCGAGCAAGCCACCAAAGCGAGTGGTCAGTGACATTATTGACTCCACACTGGCTCGCACGTTATCGCTACTTAGTTGATGTTGTAGTTGCAGTTGTGCCGGTTGCGCTAGCCCCATACAAAGATAAAAGCACAGCAGAGCTACAATCAGTAATGGTAGTGACGTAACCCAAGCAAGCAGCAGCACAAAAGCGAATTTGGCCAAATGAGCGAACGCCATTACATACCCTAAGCGTTGACCAAATAGAGAACAGATCGGAGCGCTGATCGCAGCAGCGACGCCATTTAATACAAATCCAGCTGCCATCATTGCTGGGAATATCCACGCAATAGAGTCAACTGGTGTACTACTATAGCGCTCTGCTAGGGCAGGCCAAAACTTCTCTATGCTGCTGGCAACAGGAATTGCAAAAACAATCACCAACAGCAGCCTTTGCATACCACTTTGCTTACAAGTTGCCAGCATGGCCTTAGCTTGGCTAATCAGTCCTTTCTCAACTACGTCTTGCAGAGGTCTCGTTGACTCTTTCACCACGACAAAAGTACATGCAAATACCACACACAATACCGCTATCGAAATCAAGATTAAGGCTTGATACAAGTGGTTGAGTTGTTGTGTTGGGCTAGTCGCAAACGCCAAAAAGAGGGCGGCAAATAAAGCGGCACTGGCGCCGATAAGATAGCCAATACCATACACTTTACCGAACCCTTTATTCAATGGCTCGTCTCCTTCAAGCTTTTGATAAGTTTCAACAAACCATGCGTTGAGCGTGCCAGTTAACGACGCCTGACTTAATCCCCAACATGCCATGGCTAAGCAGACGTGCCAAAAGTCTTCACTCAACAATAAAAGTAAGTTGCATACAGCGGCAAACACTAAAGAAGCTAAAAATACTTTGCGGCGACCAATGGCATCTGCCGTAATACCACTAGGTACTTCAAACACCACGATAGTGATAGCCATGACCACCATAGCTAAGGCCACATCTTGCAATGCTAGGCCTAAGTTCAGCATGTAAGGCGTAAAAATAGGGAGCACCAGCATACTGGCAAACATAGTTAATCCAAGGTGGATACCGTATCGTGTAGCAAATTGTGAACGAGTCATGCGCGTTGCTCCACTGTGGTTGCGGCGCTATTCGTTTGCTGCATTAACGCATTAATGTGTGACGCGATGATGGATAAGTCTTTAGCGTCGGTCATGATTTCATCGTGTGCACTTTCAAGCGCAATATAGTCTGCATTGGCAAGTAAATTTTCAAAACCATTTCTGTCACTTGCAAACGTCCGCTTATACAGCGCAGGTATGTCTTCCACTTGATGGATCAACCTCAGTGCCGGAAGTGGAATGGCCTCATCACTGACATGATCGGCGATAAAGAAGCTCACAGGGAAGGTAAACGCCGTCGCGGTTTGAAAGTATTGGGTAAAGTCTAAAAATGCTCGGGCGATGGGTTTAGCGTCATCGTCTTGCGAGCGGATATACTCTTCTTCGGCGGCCTGACGCGCTGCTGAAGTAAGTCTTGGTAAGACGGGATCAATCAAAAAGCAGTGGACAATTTCTCTACCCATTTCGGCCAAGTAACGCGCCACTTCCAGTGACAATGCCGCACCTTCACAAAAGCCGCCCAAGTAAAGTGGGCCAGTTGGCGATACCTCCGTAATACGCTGAACATAATAGCGCACCATAGTATGCAAGCTGATGTGTTTGCCTGTGAACAGTTTGATATTTTCTAATGCGTGAATGCGCAGGTCGGGCGCAAGTTTTTCACACAGAGGTGCAAAGCTATCTGCGGTTGCTGCTGCGGGCATGAGGTGAAGCAGAAACTCACTCTGCGGTGCATTGAAAAAACGTGAAGGAGCGAAATGCTCATGGGCAAGTGCAGCGTCAATTGCTTGGTCTTCACTCATGGTGGCAAAATCAAGTCGGGTCTGATTATCAATAAATCTTGCCAGTTGCTGCACTGATAGGTGTTCAAGGATAAGTTGTGGAGTTAGCTGCCAATTACGCTTGCTTGCCGTACCACAAAAGCTTAATAAACTAATGGAGTCGGCACCTTGCTCAGTTACTGCCGTCGCACAACAAAGTGGATTCTGGCCTAAAACATCCTTCCAAATGGCCAGTACCTCCTTCTCTGTGTTGGTTTGTGGCACAACGAGTTGATGCTGCTTTAGCTCAGGTTCTGGCAGCTTAGTTTTGTCGAGTTTGCCGTTGAGCGTTAACGGTAACGCCGAAAGTACAGTGAAGCTATGTGGCATCATATAACTAGGAAGTAACTTGGTAAGCTGAGTTTTACAGTGGCTGAGTGCCGCAGCTTGATCGGCCGCGGGTTTGATTACCAAATAAGCATGCAGCAAGGTCTGAGTCTGCTGCTTTTTAGCAATAACTGCACAGGTATCTATATCCGCTAGCTGATTAAGGTGATGCTCGATCTCTGCCAACTCAATTCTAAAGCCACGCACTTTGACTTGTTGGTCGCCACGGTTGATATAACACAGTTGCTGTTGTGCATTCCAATACACTAAGTCGCCCGTACGATAGTACTTTTGCATTGAGCCAAACAGATTGAGGGATACAAACTTTTCGCTGTTGAGTGTTGGGTTATTGAGGTAACGCTCAGCCACGCCATGCCCACAGACCACTAACTCGCCAGGGCAACCAAGTGGCAGTAATTCGTTATTGCGACCGACTACAGCCACCGCTCGCCCTGGGATTGGCTTGCCGATTGCTATCTCCGATTGCTGCTTAGACATCGTTTGCACTGTGGTAAATGTGGTGCACTCAGTTGGACCATAAACATTGATAAAGTGTTTAGGACAAGATGTAGACGCCAGCAATTTATTTACCATCGACTCTGTTAATGCTTCACCACCCACGAGTAAATGAGTCAGAGAAGCAAAAATATGCTCGTCTTGCAGCAACAAAGTGTCGAAGAGTGAGCGGGTCAGAAACAGCGAAGTAATATTCAACGTCTGCAATGTTGCACTGAGCTGTGCTGCAGAATTAAGGCTGTCCTGATAGCCCAAGTGAACCTCGGCACCGTTGAGTAATGCGCTCCATACTTCAAATAAGGTGGCATCAAAGGCAGGGTTTGCGAGTTGAATAAAGCTATCTTGGGGCTGATGCTGGTAACTATGATTATCGAGTGCCAAAGCGCTAATTGCGGCATGAGAAAGCAATGTGCCTTTAGGGTTTCCTGTCGTACCTGAGGTATAAATAATCGTCGCGACTTCGCTAGGTGCGATGCACATAGGTTCAAAATCCGCCGTGATATCAGTATCTGCCAGACTCGTATCACAGAAAACTTCAGTGATATTGTTGTGGTTGAATGTTGCCAATGTTTGGCTATGTTCATGCAAGGTGACTATTACGTCGGCATTACTATCACTCAGTTGATATTGATGACGCGCTACTGGGTCTTTGAGCGATAGTGTTGTGTATGCAGCGCCGATTTTTAGTACCGCCAACATGGCAATCACAAATTCAATGTCGTTTCGCATGTAGAGTGCAACGACTTTGGGTTCAGGGCAGACTGCCAAGATTGCATTGGCAAGTTGCTTGGCTTGATTATCAAGCGCTTGGTAGCTCAAGGTTTGATGGCGATTACTGATAGCGGCTTTATCTGGATGGCGCGCTACTATTTCAGCAAACTGGTCGGTGATACTTGCCACGCTCGGATAAGCGTGTTGCATTCCACTTAATTGATATTGTTTTTGCTGCGCCGTGTTACTCAATAAAGGTAGGCTATAAAGAGGCTGTTGGGCGTTTTCAACTGTTAGATATGCCTGTAAAACCGTTTGATATAACTCGAGGATCTGCTGCGCGTATGAGCTGGAAAAAAGTGCCGTGGCATAAGTTAACCCTAACTCTGTGGTCTTCCCTGCACTCAAGTGTAATGTTAAATCAAACTTCGCTTGGCATTGCTGGGTTAGATCAAGGTCAACGCTTTGCCATAAGGTATGATGTTGCTCAGGGGCAAACTGACTACTGCTAAACAACGTTTGAAATATCGGGTGCATACTAGTGTCGAGCGGTACGTCTAAGCTATTCTTAATGGCCTCAAACGGCAAGGCCTGATGTTGCTTGGCTTGATTAACGACTTGATTAACTTGAGTGAACCAGCGCTCAAGTAACATCGTCATGTCGATATCCGCTTTAATCGGCAATGAGTTAACAAAATATCCAAGTATGTTTTGTTGCAGTGCCGTAGGGCGGTTTTCACTAGGAATACCAACAACAAATTGACGTTGATGACTGAGCAGTGCAAGGGTGTGATACCAGGCCGCAAGCCCAAGTGTATTAATACTAATGCGGTGCGTTTTCGCTGTTTGTTGTAACTTTAGCGTCGTATTTTCATCTAGCACAATGCTCTGTACCGCACCGCGATGATCAAAGGTGGCTGGACGCGACTGAGTTTGCGCAAGTTTTAATGGTTCGTAATCAGCCAATTGAGTTTGCCAATAACGTTGACTTGTTGCTTGTCGTTCAAGTTGGCCGGGTGTTGCCATGTAATAAGCATAATCACTAAATTGTAGACTCAGAGGTCGATTCTCTCCCTCATAGAGTGACGTCAATTCTTGTAAAAACAGTCCCAAAGACCATCCGTCAAAGGCGATATGATGCCAGACAAAAAACACATGTTGCAGCTCCTTCGAGGTGATGACATAGGCACGAAATGGTCGAGAATGCTGTAAGCTAAACGGCTCGTTAAAGAAATGCTCGCACTGCTCAAACAAGTTTAGATTACCAAGCTCGTGATGCGTCACGACAAACGCCTCATTGGCAGGCTGTTGTATCGTTTTTCCTTGGTGATCGTAGGCCACAACCATATCTAGCGCACTGTGGCGGATCACCAGTTGTTCTATTGCTGCTGTGAGTTTTTCAATATCGCAGTGCTTGGCGATTTTGAGTAGGCATGGAATATGATAAGTACTTGCCGCGTTGCTCACTTCTTGCGTAAACAGTAGTTGTTGCTGCCCAAGCGTAAGCGGAGCGCATCGCGTTTCCAATGGCAAGATAGACAGTTCATCAAAACGAGCTTTGCTATCTATGCCTTGCCTTGTGAGGTAGCGTAACAACTGTGGCTTATTCTGTTTTAGCTGTTCAACAATTGCTTGGCCTTGTAAATTCACGTTGCTAGCAATTTTTAATTTATCCTCTTGCTGCCAAACGCTTATCCCACTTTGTTTTAGTTCATAAATAAATGATTCGATCATGCGTTATAACTCCATTTCAAATTCGCAGTCTTCGCTACTGGCGAACGCGTTTAGCTGTTGTTCTACTTGCGTGGCAAATGCGTCAAGTTGTGGGTAAGTCAGTAAGGTCGCAACGGCAATTTCGTTGCCGAGCGCTTGACTACACAGAGCGGTAACTTGTGCTGCCTGTATGGATGAGCCACCCAAAGCAAAAAAGTCGTGTTGTAGGCCAATCTCTGAGACTTCAAGTACTTGCTGCCAAGCATTGGCGAGTTGTTGTTGTAGTTCCGTCTCTGGCGCGATATAGGTAATACTATCTTGCAGCGTTGGAATGATGAGCTGTGTGGTATCAAGTTTGCCATTTACTGTCATTGGAAGTGCGTCAATCTGTGATATCGCAGCAAGCTGCATATAGCTTGGGAGTTGTTGATTCAACCATTGGCGAAGGTCGTTTACATCACACTCAGTGTTGGCGTTAAGTACGACATAACCCAACAGCACTTTGCCTGTTTCACTTAAATATAAGTGTGCAACGGCATGGTCAACATCTGGGTGCGCTTTAAGTTTATATTCAATTTCGCCTGGCTCGACGCGGTGACCATGTAAATCCCACTGTTTGTCAGCTCTGGCAACAAACTCGAATTCACCTTGCTGATTTTTACGCACTAAGTCTCCGCTGCGGTAGAGCTTTTCGTCAGAAAAGTGGTTGTTGTCACAGCGAAGGTGATAGTCAATATAGTGTTTTGCCGTTTGCTTTGGTGACTGCCAGTAGCCCAAACCGACACAATCACCGGCGATGTATAGCTCACCTAACGCGCCGTCCGGTAAAATCCGCATAAAAGGGTCCAACACATAGCATCGAGTGTTACGAATAGGCTTACCAATAGTAATAGGTGTATTGGGGTACACTTCACTAAGTGTTGCGGTGACACTTGTTTCACTTAATCCATATTCATTGAAATGATGCTCTGCCAACTTGTGGCTGACTGGGTCTAAACGAGAACCACCGGAATACAATACGGTTAAGTTAATATCCGCTATCCACTTTGGAAACTGATTGATAAATACAGTAGGAATAAACGCGACGTTGACCTGTTTAGCTTTGAGATAGCGGCACAGCTGTTGTGGATCTTTGCGTATTGGCTCTGGAATGATTTCCAGTTTAGCGCCGGCAGCTAGGGCTGGAAATATCTCGCAAATACAGGCATCAAAAACATATTCAGCATATTGACTAGTGACTACCTGAGTATTTCCCTCTAATTTATGGATGTTGCACTTCTCGGTGCAGAGGTTAGCAAGGCCTTGGTAAGACAGCATCGCCCCTTTTGGTTCTCCCGTCGTCCCCGAAGTAAAAATGAGGTAAGCCAGCTTGTCTGTTGCATGATTGTTGGCTGAGAATGGCCGTAGTTGAGCACTTTGCTGTAATGTCTGTACATCAAGAGTCAGTGTTGGCAATGTATTCCAGCTGAGTGGTGTGCGACTAAGGAGCAGTTTTGCCTGCGCTTTTGCCATAATCTCTTGGCGACGAGCAACTGGATGATTGGCTGAGAGTGAGACAAAGGGCATGCCCGCTTTTAGCGCCGCTAGCATTGCAATGGGGGCTTCTATACCTTTATCAAAATAAAGTGCAACTGGCTCGCTTTCGTCATTGGTTGCAATCAACTGTGCTGCTAAGTGATCAGAAAACAAGTCTAGCTCGCGGTAACTCACGGTTTGCTCGGTGAAGCTTAATGCTGTGCGTTCTGGATACGCTGCTACTGTCTTCGCAAATTGCACTAAAAAAGCGTCATTTGGTTGTGATAATCGAGTTTTTGAGATGACTTGCTGTAGATACTCAGTACTAACCAAAGGGCATTGCAGTAAAGGCTTCTCGTTGTACTGACAGAGATTTTCAAGATAACGGCAGAAAAAGTGCACAAATTGTTGGCAGCGGGAAGACTGATAACGACTGCGAGCAACAATAAGCTGACCAATCAGTTGGTCTGGCATATCTTTAATCACCAAATTCCAGTCAAACTTGGCTGGGTGATATTGGTTTTGCTGGGCGGTGTCGCTGGCGACTTCAAAATGTTGATATTGCGCTGTTGGTAGTGAGAACTGATCAAAGGTAAAAAACACTTGGAACAGTGGCGATACACCCACCTCTCGGATCACCCCAAGTTGCGCGGCAATTGACTCTAGTGGCAATTGTTGGTGAGATTTTGCCGCAAGTAACAGCGTTTGGCTTTGTCTTAGATAGTCAGAAAAACTCTTATTTAAGTCGACACGCAGCGGCATCGGTAAGGTATTAACAAAGTAACCTAGCGTATCTTTAAATGCCGAATCGCGGTTATCAGTGGGGGAGCCAACGACAACACTTTCACGACTATCCCATGCACATAATGCGAGCTGAAAAGCACACAGTAGTAGGTTGTACATAGATACCTGATGTGATTTTGCCAGCCCCCTTAACTCAGCAGTTAGTGTTGTTGAGAGAGTAAAGGGGAATGCTTCACCTTGATGGTCAAACAAAGCCTGTCTTGGCTCATCGCTTGGCCATGGGGTGACATCAATATCAATCAAGTGTTGCTGCCAAAACGCTGCGGCATCGTCGTATTGTTGTGTTGATTGCCAATATGCATAGTCGCGAAATTGCAGTGAGGTTGGGGTAAGCGTGTGTCCCGATAGCAGCGTGTTCAGCTCATCCAACAATACTTGTGTAGACCAGCCGTCGAAGGCTATGTGATGAAATACCAGTAACACGCCAAATTCATCATCTTGGTGGTACAGTCCGAGCCGCAGCGGTGCATCATTTTCAAGGTCAAATGTCTGAGCGATAAATTCACTATGCGGCGTGTGTATTAGAGTTTCGCATTTTGGCACGCCTTGCTCATCTTTATATGCCCAGCGACCTTGTTGCTGTTGAGTATAGCGGGTGCGCAAAATAGCATGACGCTCAACCAGTTGATAGATTGCGTGTTGTAAGGCTTGCTGTTGTAGCTCACTTGGGCATTTAAGCTGTAAAGGAATATGAAAAGCGCCAGATTGTGTCGCTAATTGCTCGCTGGTGAGCATCGCTTGCTGCTGCGCGGGCACGATGATTTCATCAAGTGATTGTGATGTTGATGTGACCGCTAAAGGCTCGCTGGCGTTGCTAGCTTGTTGTGATACCAGTTGCGCTATCGTTTTGCTTTGCAAAAATTGACTCAAACTGATGTTAACGTTACAGCTAGAGTGCATTTTAGCGACCAATGTCATTGCACTTAGAGAATGGCCGCCCAAGGCAAAAAAGTCATCATCAATACCTACTAGCTCAACTTCAAGTTGCGTCTGCCATAGATCACAAAGTTGCTGCTCTAATGGCGTGCGTGGTGCTCGGTATGGTGTCTGTGATACTAGAGCGACGCTTGGTAAGCTGCGGCTGTCCACTTTACCAGAGGCCAGCACAGGCAATTGTTCTAGCCAACACGTAGCACTTGGCAGCATATAATCTGGCAATTGTGGTTGTAGCCACTTCACAATCTCGGTGTGAGAGAGCGTTTGGTCGCCAGTGAAATAAGCAATGAGGTAGTTGTTTTGCTGTACTTTGACGCAAGCTTGGTTGATTTGCGGGTGCAGGTTAAGTAAGTGTTCTATTTCTTGTAGCTCGATGCGATATCCACGAATTTTTACCTGCTCATCGGCACGTCCTAAAAATTGGATCTCGCCGTTTGCCAGATACCGCGCCTGATCGCCCGTGCGATACATACGTGTTCCGTGCCAGTTAATAAAGCGCGATGCCGTCTGCTCTGCAAGGTTAACATAGCCTCGTGCGACACTCGCGCCACCAATAAGGATCTCTCCTTGACAAAAGAGTGGCAGCGCCTTGAGATTGGCATCAACGATTTGAATATCAACATGAGCCAGTGGTGCGCCAATATTATTGAAATAGCGTGATTGCAGCGGCTGGTGGTTTGCTGTTGCTGTTACTGTGGTTTCGGTCGGACCATATTCAATATGAAGAAGAGGCGTCCATGCCTCCATGAGATTACGGTCACAAGACTCGCCACCCGTGATCACACGCCGTAGGGCATGGTGGTCGGGCGGCGTACCGATGGCACTTAAAAATGCTGGAACGGTGACTAAGTGACTGATCCTTTGGCTAACGAGCGCGTCACGTATCATGGCTGGCGACTTTGCTCTTGCCTCATTCATGATCACCCAGCAAGCACCATTGAGCAGCGTTAAAAAGAGTGGCTCCACGGACGCGTCGAAAAAGTATGGAGCCAGACTCAGTGTTTTTTCACTTGAGTTAAAATCGTAAGCCGCAGTTGCGCTTTGAACCAAAGCCTGAACTTGCCGCTGCTCTACCATAACGCCTTTTGGTTTGCCGGTACTTCCAGAAGTATAAATAATATATGCAAGTGATGAATGGCACGGTGAGTGTGCTTGATCTGAATTGAAAACAGGAGCTGGTTGTTGCGCTAACTCGTCAATGTTTTGCACCTCAGTGATTGCGCTAAAACACATAGCCGTATTCAAGGTTGCTTGATGACAAAGTAGCAGGTTAGCACCACTGTCTTGCAACATAAACTCACTACGTGCTTGGCCTTGCTCTGGATTGAGTGGTAAATATCCAGCACCGGCTCCAAGCGTTGCTAATATGGCGACTATCATCTCTGGACTGCGCTCAAACATCAGCGCGACAACAGGATTTTGCTCGTGGGTCAACTGTGCTTGGAGTTGCACAATCAGATGCTGAACACGCGCAGCGAGCGTTTGGTAAGTAATGACCTCATCGTTGATTTGTAATGCTGGTGCATCTGGAGCTGCTGAGGCGCAGGCCAAAAATTGTTGATATAGTGATAGGGTTGAAGTTTGCTTAACGGTGGTCGCTGGTGGCTTTGTAATTGGGTGAGAAGTTGATAATTGCTCAAGGGCGACGTCGCTGTGTTCTGCCTGCTGTACCAATAATTGCTGATAGGTGTGGGCAAATTGCTGTGCAAATGCATCATCAAACTTATTGGGATCGAGACTTATCTGTCCTTGCAAATTTGTATTGCTATCATCAAATGCTAGACGGAAATCACATTTAATCGGGTTATATAAAGACTCATTAGTAAAAGCATCAACCGCTGAAAATGGTAATGCAAACTCGTCCATAAGCTCGCTGGCGAACCGCTGTACACTAAACATCAGGCTTGGCTGAGGTGAGTGTTTACCCTCACTCAAACAGGCAACTTGTTGATCATAAGGATAACTTTGGTATTGTTTTGCGGCGCGCACGGTCTCATGAACTTGTTGCACGAGGCTGGCAAAGCTTTGGCGATAATCGAGCTTCACTCTAAGCACTAAGGTGTTGACAAAAAAGCCAATCATTTCTTGCGTTTGCGGGTGATCTCGATTATCCGATGGCGCACCAATCACGATGTCTGTTTCACCGCTATGAAGTGCCAAAATATAACAGTAATGGGCAAGCAACACGCTGTACACTGTGGTGTTTAATGATTTTGCTAGGGCACGTAATGCCTGACTTTGCCGTGGTGAAAGTGCAAAATAGTGCGTGAGCGATTCGGTTTCGTGTGTTTGTGTAGCAAACAGCGGTGCAATTTGTGTGGCATGAGCGCCTGCAAGTTGCGTTTGCCAATAACAGTGTGCAGCGCTTTGTTCTTGCCTTTGTTGCCACTTGGCAAAGTCAAAATAGCTTAATGGCTTAATGCTTTCTCCTTGTAGCAAGCTAACTAGGTCGCGCAACATGACTCGCATTGACCAAGCATCAAAGACGATATGATGCCAAAGGAAAAGCATAAAACGCCTTTGCTCAAGCTCAATAATACAGACTCTAAAGGGAGCTTGAGTATGGAGATCAAACGGCGTGTGAATGTGCTCTCTTACCAGTGTTTGTACATGAGCCAAAGTGGTTGCTCGGTGATACTCGACCGCAAGAGGTTGTAAGGTTGCTCGGCAGTTAAAATGCTCAGCATCGGTTTCAATCACACTTGTTAGGATAGGGTGATGGACAAGCAGCTGTGCTAGTGCCGAGATTATGCCTTGTTGCTGCGCTGGATCATTCAACTCAACCAGCATTGGAATATGATAAGCACAGGACTTTGGTGCACGTTTGTCTACATACAGCAACCTTGCCTGGGCATTGGAAAGCGGCACTGGCTTTAATAATGGCCAACTTAAAAAGGCGGCTTCGGAGCAGATCTGGTGGGCGCTTAGTAGCGCCAATAGTTCAGCTTTATGCGCTTTGAGTGTCGTGAGCAAAGTTGGCGCTACGTTACCCTCATATCCCAGTGCCAAGGTATTTTGCTCAGACACCCACACGCGCAACTGCTGCGCGTGAAGGTCGTTCAGTAAAGATGTTAACTCCATGACTATAGCTCCATCACCTGCGAAGAGGTGGTGGCAGGTGCGTCTTGAGATTGGGTGATATCACCCAGCTCTATGGTGTCTAGGTATTGCGCCAGAGCCGCAATCGATGGGTTGGCAATGATCGCTGATAACGGGATCGCAATCTGGTGCCATTTCTGGGCATTGCGCACGAGCTGCACTGCTAAGATGGAGTTACCACCTAGACGATAGAAATTATCATGGATACCGACTTGTTCCAGTTCTAATGTGGTTTGCCAAATTTGGCAAAGCGTCTGTTCAAGCGCTGTGCGCGGAGCAGCGTATTGGTTTGATGATGACATCTGCGGTAGCGGTAGTGCTTTGCTATCTAGCTTTCCGTTTACGGTGAGTGGCATCGCCGTGAGTTGGATGATGCTATCCGGTACCATATATGCTGGCAGCTGCGTTCGTAGATGGTTAAGTAATAGCTCGGCGTCAAAATAAGCATGGTTTTCCATCACAGCATAGCCACTTAGCGCTGTTTGATTTTGGCGTGTATAGGTGATCACTGCTGCTTCTTTAACACCGCTACAGCTGAGCAATTGGGATTCGACTTCACCAAGCTCGATACGATGACCCCTGATCTTCACTTGGTTATCCAAACGACCTAGGTATTCTAAATGACCGCTTGGTAATAATCTGGCGTTATCACCGGTTTTGTAAACGCGGGTGAGTTTGCCATTGAGCGTTAGCTCGAAAAAGCGAGTAGCGCTCAGCTCTGGTTGATTCAAATACCCAATCGCCAAACCTGCACCAGAGATAAACAGCTCTCCAGGACAACCCACAGGTACGGGACGTAACTGACTATCCAGCACCCAAGCCTGCATATCATTGAGCGGCACGCCAATGTCAGCAATCTGGGTATTCATGTTAGGGTGTAAAGGTTGATAGGTGACATGTACCGTGGTTTCAGTAATACCGTACATATTGACCAATTGAATACGCTGACCAAAGCGTTGCCACCAAGGGCTCAGTTTATCGTAGTTGAGCTGCTCACCACCAAAGATCACAGTGCTAAGGCTATCGAGCGACGCCGCCGCAGAAATGGCAACGTCACTAAAATTATAGAATGCACTGGGAGTTTGGTTAAGCACGGTGACAGCAAATTGCTCACACTGCTTTACAAAACCAAAACTGTCTCTTGCTTCTTCGTAGCTTGGAATAAACAACCGACCGCCATGACACAGTGCTCCCCATATTTCCCAAACACTAAAGTCAAAAATCGTATCGTGATAAAGCACCCAAGTATCTTCGCTATTAAAGTGGTAAAGCGGTTGACTGGCAGATAGCAAGCGCGCAACATTTTTATGGCTTTGAATAACGCCTTTAGGTTGGCCTGTCGTACCTGAGGTATAAATTATGTAGGCTGCAGAATCAGGCGACGGTTGGTAAAGTGCAATATCGCAAGGCGCGAATGTATTATCCAAGTTTAACAGTGGCCAATTTGATTGCTCATTTTCGCTCAAGCTTTGCTGACTTATGGTGTTAGTTAATACTAACTTGAGCTGAGCATCGTCAATAATAAAAGCATTGCGGGCAGCTGGCGCTCTTGGCGATAGCGGCACATAAGCGGCGCCAGCTTTCATGATGGCGAGCATTGCAACCACAGTGTCAATGCCGGGCTGCAGATATAGGCCGATATACTCAAGCGTACCATACTGCTGAAGAATACGTGCCGCAAGGCTGTCTGATCGAGTACTTAACTCCTGATAGCTTAACTCCGTTTGACTGGTGATAAGTGCAGTTTGCTGGTTGCGAGACTGCGCGTGATGCGTAAATAGTGACAGCAAATCTTGGCTTTGGTGCTGCGCTATTTGAACATCGTGCTCAATATGGCTTTGTAAACTCAACTGCTCAAGTGGTAATTGCCCATCAACGCTGATAAGTTGCGCGAGAATATGACTAAAGTTGTCACTTAAGGCATCGATAAACCAAGGATCGTAGCGGTTTAAGTCAAACTCCCATAACATAGTGACCGAATCATCCTGATCTTGCCCCATACGGGTAAGCACCACGATATTAATCTCAAACTTAGCCGCTTGACTGCTGATCGCCTCGAAATACTCAATATCATCTAACCCCGGAAGCGTGAGCTCTGGCAGTGGTGAATCATGGAAGCTAAAACAGATCTGGAATAACGGGTTGACGCCTTTGATGCGCTCAGGGTTTACGTCCGCGACGACTTCGGTAAATGGTAGGGTTTGATTGGCCAGCATGTCGTTACTGACTTCGAAACAATGCTGTACCAGTTGTTCAACAGACATTTCTGGTGTTTGCTGAACTCGCGCCACTACGGTGCTGACGAGCATACCAATGGTATCATCCACATTGGTGTAGCCTCGGTTTGCAACGCCAGAACCAATACAAATATCCTGATCGCCACTAAAGCGCGAAAGGACAATATTTAATGCCGCAAGGGCAACGGCGAATGGCGTGATCTGATGCGCTTGGCTGTAGGCTTTTAAATTGTTCCATAGCGAACGAGGCAGTTTAACCCGGTGTGCGCGACCACGTTCGGTTGCGGTTTCGCCGAGGCGAGAAACTGGCAAGTTAATACGGCTCGGTGCATCTTGTAGTTGTGCTTTCCAAAATTGACGTTGCAACTCGGCTTGCTCTGTTCCCAACCATTGATGCTGATAGGCCGCGTAATCGGCGTATTGTGTGATTTCAGGCAAAGTACCTTGGCTTGCGCCATGCAAGCGCTGTTTATAACAACTAAAGAGGTGATCAAGGAATATGTTAGAAGACCAACCATCATGTACTAAGTGATGTTCAATATGAATAAGTACATGTTTAGATTCGCTAATTTTTACAATTGCCCAGCGTGCCAGCGGTAATTGGTCAATCGCAAAAATATCATTCATATGACCATTAACGAGTTTGTCGACCTCAGCTAATGCTTGTGCTTCTTGATACTCACTAAAATCAAAGTAAGGCACGTCTTGCTGGTAGTGCTTTGCAATATACTGCAGCGGCTCATGTAAGTCGTAGCTAGTACGGAAAATCGCATGGTTATCAACGATATCCTGTAATGCACCTTGTAGTGCAGGTACATTTAGATCGCCACTGAAGGTGATTGTACACTTTGCATGATAGGCTTTATCGTTTGGGTCGGCTTTGGCTAAAAACCAAATCGCGCGTTGTTGCAGTGATAGCGGGGCGACCTCCTCAAAATCAGCACCGCGCTTTGGAATCGCAATGGTTTCAAAGTGTTGAGTTTGCATTGCCTGCCATACTTGTCCAGCACTACGATAGCGATAAATTAGGTGTGTTGGCACGCTTAAGCCGAGCTGCTGAAATAACTGGTTGCTAAGGTTGATTGCAGAGATGGAGTCACCACCTTGTTGGAAAAAATCTTGTTGCCAGCCAAGGCCTGGCAAACAGAAACCTTGAAACTGTGCTAAAAAAGCTTGTTGTTCTTGGCTAAGCTGATCTTGCGCTTGGTCTTGTTGGCTACTTAATTCGTAATTAGCGAGTGCGCGGCTATCTACCTTCCCATTTTCGGTCATGGGTAGTGCGTCTAAACATTGATAGTGATCAGGCAGCATATAGTCTGGCAGTAACTTTTCTGCTAACTGGTTGATATGTTGTCCAAGGTCTGCTGTAGGTTTACTATGAGGAACGATAAATGCCACCAAGAACTTAGCATTACCTCGTTGTACTACTTGGCAGCTTGCAAGTTTTACCGCCTCATGTTGGACAACAACTTTTTCTATTTCACCTAACTCAATACGAAATCCGCGTAGCTTAATTTGGTTGTCATTACGACCAACAAAATGATAATTATCACCGTCAAAACTTACTAAGTCGCCAGTTTTATAAAGTCTAGCGAAGTGCACAGGGTCTACTTCTGCTTGATAATAGGGGTTTGCGATAAATCGAGATTTTGTGAGTTCTGGACGGTTTAAGTATCCTTTTGCTAAACCCGCACCACTAATATAGAGCTCACCGATAGCGCCATCGGCTACTTGTTGCAATTGCTCATCTAGCACATAAAGTCTGGTATTCACAAAGGGTTGACCAATATTAAATTCGGAGTCGGCATTGGTATATTCATTGGCGCAGGTGCACACGGTATATTCGGTAGGACCATAACCGTTAAACACTCGCGTGACTTCTGAAAGTCGAGATAGCATTTCTAGATTTGGGGTTTCTCCAGCGACGATTAATTTGCGCATAGAGCGCAAATCTCGGGGATCCATCAAAGCCAGCAATGCAGGAGGGATAGCGCCAAATTGAATCGCATTTTTTGAGATCAATCGGCTTAGCGCTTTGGCATCTCGTCGCTCGGTTTCTGTCGTTACAAATACAGTTTGGCCCAACATGATATGCACGAGCAGCTCAAATACACTGGCATCGAAAATATAAGAGGCAAACATCATAACGCGGTCAAGTTGGTCTAGTTCAAAGCGGCCAATTTGTGACTCGGCTAAATAAAGTAAGTTTTGGTAAGGTACTTCTACGCCTTTTGGCGTGCCAGTGGTGCCCGAGGTGTAGATCACATAGGCAATATCACTCATTTTATAATCAGGAGTAACAAAGGATTGCGTTGCAGGAGATTCGATCAACACTTGAGGTGTGTGGCCAAATTGTGGCAGCGATTGATAATGCCCATGGGTGACGATAAGCGCCGGTTGGCTATCTTCAAGAATAAACTCGCAGCGAGCTTTGGGTGCCTCAGTGGAAATAGGGATATAACCCAATCCTGATTTGATTGCCGCTAAGATCCCCACGACCATATCAATGCCACGCTCGAGATATAGTGCCACATAAGGCGATTGAGATTGGCTCAGGTTCGCTTGTTGCTGAATATTCGCGGCGACTCGTGTTACCCGCTCTTCAAGTGTTTGATAGGTGACTTGCGTGCCGTTAAATACCAGTGCGACTTTATTGGCGTATTGGCTGAATGCTTGCGTTAATAAGATCTGCGGCTGAGTGCTGTAATCAATAGGAGACTGGGCGGTCATTGAAGTAATCCTTTAAATATAAAAATACTCTTTGTGTACAATATGTAAAGAATGTGTTTGAAATGTGTATTTTGTGATTTTGAATTGGATTGCCGTCTTCTCAGCTTTTGCATATGACAAAAAGTCGCTACCATGGGGCATCAAACCAACCAAGGAATCATCATGAAAATCAAACCTCTGGGCACGCCCTTTTCGGCAACTGCTTGCAAAGTATTACTCTGCGGTGGTGGCGAGTTAGGAAAGGAAGTCGTTATCGAATTTAAGCGCTTAGGTGCTGAAGTGATAGTCTTAGATCGCTACGACAATGCGCCAGCGATGCAAGTGGCAGATCGCAGCTATACCTTGTCTATGTTGGATGGTGAAAAACTCAAAGCGATTATTGAACAAGAGCAACCTGATTATATCGTGCCGGAAATCGAAGCCATTGCGACGGATAAGCTGGTGGAATTAGAGGCTGAAGGTTACACGGTTGTGCCAACCGCCAAAGCGACTCAACTGACCATGAATCGCGAAGGGATCCGCCGTCTTGCCGCTGAAACGCTTGGGCTTGCCACTTCACCCTATCAATTTGTTGACACCTTGGCAGACTTTAATGCTGCTGTCGCGCGTATCGGCATGCCGTGTGTGGTTAAGCCTATCATGAGCTCGTCAGGTAAAGGGCAAAGTGTGATTAAAAGTGCCGCGGATATCGAAGCGGCTTGGCACTACGCTCAAGAGGGTGGGCGTGCAGGTCAGGGCAGAGTGATTGTGGAAGGTTTTGTTGATTTTGACTATGAAATTACGCTGCTAACCGTACGCCATATCGATGGCACGAGTTTTTGTGAGCCAATTGGACATGTGCAACAAGACGGTGATTATCAGCAAAGCTGGCAGCCGCAGCAGATGTCAGCACTCGCGCTAGAGCGCAGTAAAGCGATGGCTGAAAAAGTCACGGAAGCACTGGGCGGTCGGGGTCTGTTTGGCGTTGAACTCTTTATTAAGGGTGATGAAGTTTACTTCAGCGAAGTCTCACCAAGGCCACATGATACCGGCATGGTCACGCTTATCTCGCAAGATTTAAGTGAGTTTGCGCTGCATGCTCGGGCAATTTTAGGTTTGCCTATTCCCACTATTCACTTCTATGGGCCATCAGCATCTAGCGTGATCCTTGTCGAAGGGGGATCAACACAATTACAGTTCAACAATCTTGCACAAGCGCTTGCAGAGCCACTAACGGATATTCGTTTGTTTGGTAAACCAGAGGTGAGTGGCAAGCGCAGAATGGGTGTGGCGTTAGCGCGCTCAGACTCGGCTGAAAGTGCTGTCGAGAAAGCCAAGCAAGTGGTTGCAAAAGTAGGAATTACGTTATGAACGCAAACACCCGCGTACTTGACCCATTAGTATTGGGGTTTTGGCGGCTATTAGATTGGCAAATTACGCCGCAAGAAAATTTACGCTTTTTAAAGCAAGCGATTGAGCTTGGAATACGCGATACTGATCATGCTGATATTTACGGTGAGTATCAGTGTGAGGCGGAGTTTGGCAAAGCCTTAGCGCTTGAGCCTAGTATTCGAGAGCACATTCGGATCATCACTAAATGTGGCATTAAGCCCGCATTTCCGAGCTTGGGATTAGCGGGAAAGGCGAACCACTATAATTCGAGTAAGGCGCATATCATTGCCCAAGCGCAGCAGTCACTAAAGCATTTCGGCACGGATAGGCTAGATGTGCTGTTGATTCATCGCCCGGATTATCTGATGGATGCTGATGAAGTTGCCGATGCGTTTAATACCCTCAAACAAAACGGCGATGTGCTGCATTTTGGGGTCTCGAACTTTACACCCAGCCAGCTTGGCTTATTGCAATCGAGGCTCGATTTCGCTTTAGTGACCAACCAAATTGAGTTTTCACCTTATGAGATGAAAGCGCTTGACGATGGCACGCTTGATCAGTGCCAACAACTAGGTATGAACCCTATGCTGTGGTCGCCGCTGGCAGGGGGCAGGATATTCACCAGCGAAGATGAAAAAGCCAAACGACTGCGTGCGGTGCTAAAGCAAGTGGGTGAAGAGATTGGTAGCACTGAAATTGATCAAGTGATCTACGCATGGCTTGCCATGCATCCATCGAAACCTGCTACTGTGCTTGGAACGGGAAATATTACTCGAGTTGCCAGCGCGTTTGCTTCACAGTCACTTAGCATGAGTCGCGAGCAGTGGTATCGCATTTGGACGGCGTCTACCGGGCATAGCGTGCCATAAATCAGCGCCTTAAGAATTATTGAGGATAGACTGTACGATTAAGCAAGTGCAGCTATACTCAAATGCCGCTGTTGATAGAGGGTAGAGCAGCAAACGTTGGAAAATAGGTGTTGGCGATAAAGTTGACGGATCGTTAAGTCATCTCACCAACACCAGATCGTTGATGTGAATACACGTTCTGAAAAATGCTTAAAACTTTTTGAAAGTGAATTCACTGCTGTTAGGACTAAAACTTTTTATTAAAAACAGTAGTAACCCGAATCCCAGGTTAGTCTGTTAATGTCAATTTGCTGGGATCATCGGTTGCAATGTATAGCCCTTTAAAAGTCGTTTCTCCATACTCGTTTGTTTGTTTGCTCTGAAATGAATAGTTTTTATCGAACTCAGACATATTGCTGAGCACATCAGTATTGCTATCAGAACCGACCACAAGTTCTAACATACAAACTCTTGCTGCACATTTGAATGTTTCATCTAGTATATGAACTGCTTCTAACCGTGTTTGTATAAAAGTTTGAAGTTTCGCTTCACGGTTATTTGCTAAATCTGAGTACTCGACAAGGCTCATCTGTTTGAGTATTTCATTGGTATCAGCCCTAAAGAAAGATTCTAAGCGAGACCGATAAAGACTTTCTTGCTGTGTGTTATTATTGATAAATTGCCCATTGAAACTGACGAGACTTAGTGGTTGGGCAGCGCGTTCCGTGATATTTTCTTGAACTACTGCTTCTGTTTGTGTAGCTGAATCAAGGGGATCATTTTTAATCTTATTTTCTTGAGTACTAGAGACTGCTATTTTTGTGCTGGATTCACTTGGTGAATAGTTTAGGCTGGGTGCTATTTCAGTATTTTGGCTAATTGACGTCATGGGGGAGTTTGTCTCAGAGCTCAAGACATAAACACCTGCACTGATAGCAATAGCAAGAGACAATACTAAGGTTAATTTTACTTTCATCATAATCCTTATATGCCATATAGCAGCGCTATATGGGATAGTTTTAGTCTATATTCATTGGAGGATTTAAAACACACTGAATTTGGCCACCACCTGAACACGAGAAGCTGATAGAGCCATGATCAACTGTCATGACCCTGACTTGCAATGACACGACATTGCAAGTGCACTATGGGCAAACGTTAATGCGAGAGTCACAAAAGCGGTAGCTATTAATGATTTCATTTAATTAATATCCTTTTTCCTAAAACGGGGTCTGAATGTTATCGCTTGTTTTTTTAAGTGTAAACTTTTTGTTTGCTTCACTGCTGAACAGCTTATTCGCGCTTCACTTATCTTAAGTCTTTATTAGGTGTGGTTAGAATTTAGTTCAATCGAGCAAAAGGATTAAGATCCTGTTTTGATTTATAAAACAAGCTGCTGACTACTGAGGGAGACGGTGAAAGCCTTGCTTGGAAACTTTTGAATTACTAATAATATAAAGTATAAAAAAGGGCCTTTCGGCCCTACGTGTTGCAGCAAGTAAAAAATAAGGTGATGCGGCTGTCACAGGACCGCTCACCTTTGGTCATCACAGATTAAAATCTAATCCATAACTTACATATGCTTTAATATCGTCGCTACTGTCTAGGTCGGTTTTTACTAATCCGAAGGTAAAACCTTGCGTAGATAAACTCACTCCGTAATCCATATAAGCGTCGTCTTCTCCTGTCCACTCAAGCACTGTGTCTCCGCTGGAGCGACCAATGTGTAGAGTTAATTCACTATCTTTAAAAATGGGGAAGCTGGCCGACACTTCGGCATATAGCATGTCTTCTTCTGTGGTTGAGTCGCTTTGCGCTGTAGCTAGGTGGCTGAGTTTAAACGTAAAGTATTGCCAGCCAAGCGCGGCGTAAATCTCGCCAAAATCAATATCTCCACTGGCATCGGGATAGGCGTAGTGAATATAACCGAAATCAAAACTCATGCCCTTGATTTCGCCAGCGTAACCTGCGTACAGATCCATTTCGTAACTGGCGGAGTCGCCAAAGTCGATGTTAGAGACCCAAGTGCCTGCATAAAACCCTGACTCATTGCTATAATCCAAGCCGCCAGACACCGCTGCGCCGTCATCAGTTTGGGTGATACCACGCCAGTAATAATTTGAGCTTGCCGCAATATTCGCTGTCACTTCCGCCTGAGCAGAGACACAAAAGCACGCAGTCAGGCCGCCGAGTAGCATAAGCAAAGGTTTGTTTTTCATTCTGTTTTCCCCATTGAACGCAGAGTTATTATTCGGTTGTTGTCATTGCATTTTCTGCAAAGAGTAAGTGCAAGGGGGAGGCCAATGTCAGGAAATGGCGGAGAATTTATTCTATGTTATTAAAAATATTGGAATTTAATTTCTGAGTTTCGAAAGTAGGACAGAGTGATTTGCATAAATGTTGCACATGGCTGGTGCAAAGAACCATAGCTTGCACAGTATTAATGCAAGCTATGGATTGCGCTAGCCGTTATTGAAGTTTAGGTTAGTTATCCAAAGATGGTGCGCATTAGGCTGATGGTTTCATCAACACTGCGGCCTTTTTCCACTTCAGCGACTATCGAGTCACGTTTGGCGCGAATATGCTCTGGAATAGACTCATCCGCGAGTGCGCGGTCGACTAACACTTCTGCTGACTCTTTACCGCGGCGTACTGCTTTTTTGCCACCACTGGTGCCGCTGCGCTGAGGTTTATGCAGTAGCTTAAAGTAATTGGAGTTAGTGGCGGTGTCTTTATCCGCGTAATAAAACAGGCATGGTAGCAGCGCTTTAATTTCAGCAAGTTGCGTTTCAAACTCATCCACAGGAGCAGCCATCGTATACCATGGCATTGCTTTAATGGTGCTGACGACATCGGTCCAGTAACGCTCAAAATCGCGATTGTTAAGTTTAGCAACACCAAGCGCTTGGCACAAAGCGTCAAGTTTGCTCGAGGTTATTGGCGTGAACACATCAGGGCGACGCATTGCTAATAGGCGAGTAGCTGGTGCAAGCGTTGGCTTCTCCTCGCTGCCAGCAAAGGCACTTAAATACCCGACCATAAATGATTGGTAATGCTCGAGCGTCACGTCACCTTCTGCCGGGATTGCGGCTAACGCTTCATCAAAAGCACCCGGAAGGTCGTCTAATAACTGGTGAAAGCCTTTTGCACTTTTGGTGGAGGCAAACCACTCTACGTCAAACTGATACACGCTGGTATCTAAATTTGCAGCATGCTTACCGCTAAAGGCAAGGCGGTCCTCTTTGATCATGTCTTTAAGTGGAGTGCTGCGCATTGGTTTAAGGTATTCAATCAGTTTTAATTGCTCATCTAGTGCAATCACTTCTTTGTGACTGGCAATAAATGCGGCCACCATAGGCCAAGGCGCAATGCGTAACGTTTTGAGTTGTAAAAAGCTAATCGCTGCGATGAGCAGATCTTGTAGCTTTTTCACTGTGGGTAATTGATGGTCATCCAGTAAATCAAAATTGATACGATTTTTCGCCACATCAAGCAGTTCATAACACCAACCAAGAAAATCTTCAGGGTGATTTTCCACTTTAACCGCCATCAGATTAAGGCTGATCTCCGTGGCCTGTTTGAGGATATTTTGATAAATCTGACTTTCTTGTTCGCCCAAGGCCATGTTTGACGGTGATATGAGCAGTTTCTTCATGCGGGTTAGATACTCCAAGTTTGATTAATAAACCAACCAGTAAAATATAGCTAATGACGCTAAAAACTGGCAAGGGCGAGGATCATACCGATTAGTCAAAAGGTTGCAATCGCTCAGTACAAATTATTTGCCTTTATTCATGGTATATTCGACTACAGCCGTTATCATAAAGAGAACCAAGCCTTACGAAGGAAAAGCAATGAACCGGCTAGTTAAAATCGTAGGCGCCATTGTCGCGCTTATTATTATTCTTGTTATCGCAGCCCCGTTTTTAATCCCCAAACAGGCAATTATTGACCAAGTCACGTCACAGGTTGAGTCAGTGACAGGTAGAAAACTGTCGATCGATGGCGACTCTGACATCGGTATTTTCCCAACGCTGCACATTGAGCTAAACCAAGTGCGATTTGCCAACATGGCAACGGGCAGTCGCCCAGATATGTTTGCCATGGAGCAACTTGCCGTGCATATTCCGTGGTTAAGTGCGCTGTCTGGTGAAGCTAAGCTTGAGCGCTTTGTGATCAATAATCCTAAAATTATTCTAGAAACCGACAAACAAGGTAATGCTAACTGGCAGTTGCTACCCACCAGTGCAGAAAGCGCGCCAACGGCGCAAACCAGTTCACAAGGTAATATGCAGTTACCACAAGGCTTAGATGTTAGCCTTGGCGAAGTGGCGATTTATGGTGGCTCGGTGACTTACCTTGATGGTGTGACAGGCGCTGAATATCAGGTAACTGATTTAGACATTAGCGTGATGCTATCGTCACTGTACCAACCACTAGAAGTCGACGGTAAGCTGACTTTTCAAGGTCAAACTTTTAACCTAGTTACTACACTCGATAATCCAGCAAAGGCGGTAGAAGGTGAAACCTTTAATGTTGAACAACAAGTAAAATCAGTGCTGTTCAACCTTGACTATAAAGGTGAAATTGCAGAGCAAGGTAAAACCATTCGCGGTCAATTAGCCTTGACTGGCGACTCGGTAAAAGCGCTAGCTAAGTGGCAGGGGGTTGACCTAAAAGCCAAAGAAAATGCGTTCAACGACTTTGGCCTAAACGCTAAAATGACGATGCAAGGGCAAGTCTTTAATCTCAATGCCTTAGAAGCGACCTTGGACGAATTGGTAATAAAAGGTCAAAGCAAAGTCACCCTCTCAGGTAAGCCTGATATTACCGCGAGCGTTGACCTTGGCATGTTAGATCTTAACCCTTATTTGCCAGAACCTGTGGAAAAACCACAAACGCAACCTGAGTCAGAAGGCGCACCAGCACAGCCTATCGTGTGGGATGACACTGCAATTGATTTGTCAGCACTTAATAGCCTCAATGCGAATGTGAAGATCACCTCTACAGGGCTACGTGCGAGAGAAATTAAGCTTGGCGAAAACCAAATCAGCTTAGTACTTAACTCAGGTAAGGCGACACTGAGCCTAGATAAATTCCAAGCCTATGAAGGTCAGGGTAAAGGTAAGGTTGTTGTAAATACAGCAGCAAAACCTTATGCCATCAGTACTGACTTTGCGTTAACGGCAATTAATGCTGAGCCTCTACTGACCGATGCCATTGGCTTTGACAAAGTATTGGGTAAAGGTAGTCTTAATTGGGCGTTAAACACACAAGGTGTCAGTCAAAAGCAATTTGTGAATGCCCTTGGTGGTAAATTAGGTTTTGAGTTCAAAGATGGTGGCGTAAAAGGCGCAAACCTTGCTGAGATGATCCGTAAAGGCAAAGAGATGCTCAAAGGCGATTTCTCTTCGGTATCGCAAGGACTCAATGCCAATTTCGACCCAGATCAAAAAACCGACTTCTCAGCCATGACTGGCACCTTTGTCTTTACCAAAGGCGTAGGTCAAAATGATGACTTCTCGTTGGCAAGCCCGTTACTACGAGTGACAGGTAAGGGCACCGTTGATTTACCACAAACTTTAGTTGATTACCGTGTGGTGACTGGAATTGTTGATACCATTGAAGGGCAAGCCAGCAGCGATGACAGTACCGGTTTTAAAATTCCAGTGCGGATCAAAGGTCCATTCCACAAAGTTGAAACTAACCTAGACCTAAAAGAAGCGGCAAAAGACAAAGCCAAAGACAAGGTTAAGGATAAGGTAAAAGACAAACTTAAAGGTTTGTTTGGTGGATAGATCTCTATGACGCTTCAATAATCAGCTCATCTGTTTGTTTTAAATCCATTTCAGCTTAACAAGGGCTTGCCGATGGTAGCCCTTGTTCTATATTCATCGCGAGTTAATTATCTATATGCGGTTATAGTGAGCTTATGACTGGCTTATGCCTATAAGTTGTAATCTACAGCAATAGTATTACTGCTATTCATGTGCTTAAATGGATGCGGATAGCTCTACAAACAAAGGAAGGATAAAATAATGAGTACACCTACTTATTTACTCGAATACATGGTGACCCCAAAAGCTGAGGGAAACTGGATATATGACGATAAGCCAGTTAAACTTAAATTAGCTCAGGGTGAAAGCGCTGTTCTAACCTATAAGCTCGTTACCGATGAAGCTGGCTGGAGCTTTGCTGAAAACGGTACTTACTTTATCGAGGCGCAAGATAACTTCAATTATAACCTTACAAGCACATTAAAAGATGAGTTAACGGTTGAGGTTAAGATTGAGGCATTGAATGTTGCGAATACGCTAAGTGAAAATGATATCAAAGGGCTTTCAGCTAACCCCGGTGCGAGGGTTGTTACACTAGTGAGGAATAACAGCTCAAATATTGAGTTCAGACTTGTTGCTCAAAATGATTCTGCAAATGGTGCCGTGCGCTATTTTTCTCAAGATCCAAGGGTGATTATTGACAACCCAGATGGTCCAGGTTAATTCGTAATTTGCACTTGGCACAGATAGGTAAAGTGTTCTGTGCCAATTCTTAATTCAAGTGATGGTGAGTGACATAGTGTCTTGAACCATGACAGGCGATAAAAAGACGGGCTCCAGCCTAAATCAATGCTTTTTTTCAGTGAAGCCATCGCAGAATACTTTTCTTCTATCAGCGTTTGAATTAACGATTTTACGTAAAAAGCCTCAGCTGAATCGGGATACTCTGCCAAATATTCATCAATTGCTATTAATGCCTCTTGGTTCCGACCTAGGTGTGCCAAAGCTTGAATGCGCACGACTTCAACTTGGCTTGCTGGAGCACTGGCTAAAATTTGCAGATACACTTCACTGGCTTTCGCCTTCTCACCCATTAGGGAGTAAATGTCTGCATAGTTAAGTAAGATTTCTACATTGCTGGGCGCCAACTGAGTGGCTCTTTCAGCAAATGCGAGTGCCCGTTCTAAATCACCTAAGAGCATCAATACAATGGCATAATTATTAAAGGTAGCCGTACTTGTATATGAGCGATTAACTAGAGCTTAGTAGAGTTTGTTTGCTTCATATTGGGCAAGGCTGTATTGCGGATGACTTTTATAGTACTTCTCATCGAGTTGAGCCTGCTGATTATGGTTTCGGCTTTGGTGAATCACTGTAGTCGCTTTGCTTGCTGTAACCTATTGTAATGGCATTGGTGCAGCTGATGTGCTTATATTAAGTGCGAATAGCTCTGCAAACAAACGAAGGATATTAAAGATGACGCAACAGTCGCTCAGTTATATAGTTACTCCTGGTTTTTTACCACCTGTAGAACACTCTGAAGAGGCGGCGAAAACTGCCCCTTGGAAAATCACTAACCTTCAACACGAGGATGTAGAAGAAGTTGTTATAGACGTTTCTGAGTTATCAGGAAAGTCGGTTAACTTATATTATGAACTTGACTCTGGAAGCTTTGATAGCGGTTGGCAATTCGGTGATAACGGTACGCTATTTGTTAATGCACAAGACAACTTTAACTATCAAGTGAGCAGCATTGTTGCCAACGATGGTCGTAGTATGATTGTAAGTATCAGTAGCATTGAATCGTCTAAAACGATTCTAGAAGGCGCTGCTCAGGAAATGGCGGGTCACTTAGACTCTGGGTTTGCAATCCCTTTGCAGTCTAACAATAACTTTAAGGTTGCTTATCGACTCATAGCAAAACATAAGAATGATTCACAAATGCGTTATTTTTCTCAAGATCCAGTTATTGTAATCGAAGACGTTGATCCACCTTCTTGATTTAAGTTTTTTGGCATAGATAGGAATAGTTTAGCTGACCTATCTGTGCTGCTAAATCTGGTTGGTTACAAAGTGGTTTGAACCACGCTAGTCTATAAAATACGGCACTCCAGCCTAAATTTAAACTACGTTGTAATGAAGAAATAGCAGAATAGGTTTCGTGCAATAAAGTTTGTATCAACGCCTTAACATAGTAGGCTTCCGCTGAATTTGGCTCTAACGCAATTTGCTGTTCTACCAGTAATAATGCTTCTTGAAAATTCCCCAAATGTGCCAGTGCTTGTGCTTTTACCAATTTTGTGACTTTTGAGTTGTCTAGAGTAAGCACCCGTAAATAAACCTCTTCCGCTTTTTGCTGTTGGTTAGTTAAAGTTAGTAAATCAGCATGATTTATCAAAAACTCAGCTTTGCTAGGCGCATGTTCAACGGCTTGTGATGTATATTCTAATGCGGAGATAAGCTCTCCTTTTAGCATTAAAACAACGGAGTAATTGTTCAGGGTAGCCGTATTGATTTTTTCGTTTTCTATTAGCTTTTTATACGCTGTACTGGCTTCGTCGAGTTTGCCCAAAAATGAATAAATATCCGCAATTGTTTTGAGTGTTTTAAAATCATTGGGTGCATATTGTTGTGCTTTTTCGAGGTAGCTGAGTGCTTGTTCGTAGCGACCCAAGCGTATGTTTAGAAAAGCGGCATTTCTTGTGATACTTAAAGTTGGTCTTAGCTTGAATGCATTAGTGGTATGTATTAATGCCGCTTCGTAGTCGCCTTGTAAATCCAAATAAAAGCTGAGAAGCCCTTGTTTTTCGAACTCATCTAATGAAGAACTGTGGATAGTTTCTAATACTTTTTTGGCTTCTCGATTATTTTGAGAGTATTGATAAAGTTGCAAAAGATGCGTTTGGTAAAGTGGCGTATTTCTAAGCTTTTCGGGAGCAGATTCAAGCACTTCACTCAGCGAATGTAAGATTAAATTGTCTGAGCTATTTTTGAACGCGTTGATGGCAGTCTTTGTATATATCGAATAAAGCGGAAGAAAGTCGGGAGAGATTCGGATTAATGACTCTATTTTTTTAATCGTTGTACGATTTTCAATATTAACAGACTGTGCTTCACGATAGAGCTCTGCGTATTGGTTCAAAAAGTTTCTGTCAGTCAATTCAGGTGCAGATTCTTCTTTTGATAATGAGTATAAGGAGGATAATGTGACATTAAAAACATCGCCGTAACTTTCACTAGAAGTGACATTTCGAACACTATTGGTTAACGTAGCATTGGCTCCATTGATGGTGCTTAACTCAATGTCACAGCTGTTCACATCACAGACTAACTGGGATGATATTAGAATATCAGCATTCAAAGCTGCGCCGATTTCTTTTAAAGGCGCGGTATCACCGAGTAGCTTTTGTGTTTGGCTTATTTCGCTATTAGCAATCAATACGTGACTAGAATCGTCGAGAAAGTACTGCTTTATTGCATCTTGGATAGCCAATTCAATAATTTGTTTGTGAGCATTCAATATTTGCGTGCTTTCACTGAATTCTACTGGTAGCGCTGCAATATAGATCTTGGGTTTGGTTTCCTGCCAATACCAGTACCCACCAACGGCTAAGCACACTAAAAAGGTGAAAAGTGCTGCAATACCTAATTGCTTTTTACGTGCTTTGGCTTTCTCTCTGGCTCTATCTCGTAGCTCTATTTGTTCAAGTGACAGTGTCGCTTCGCTATTATCGTAGCTAAAGGCGTGTAAAATTTGCTTTAGCTGCTGACTGACTTCATTAGCGCTACTTGGGCGAGCGTTTTTGTCGTATTGCAGTAAACGGTCAATGAGCTGTGCAAGTGCAGGGGGAATATCTAAAATACGTTTAGCACTGGCTTTTAACGGCTGAAACTTGATCTGTTCAGCAATAGACTTGTCACTGCCATCGTCAGCTTGTTCGAAATAAGGATGATGTCCTGCTAACAGTTGATAAGCAATTATTCCAAATGAGAATAAGTCACTGCGACTGTCTAGCGTCTCATCACGAAGTTGCTCTGGTGACATTGCTGTGAGGCTACCGTAACTGGTATGTGGGCGAGAGGCTTGGTTGTCTTCTAATTGTGAAATGCCAAAATCGGCTATCTTGGCTATGCTCTGTTCATTAACCAGTATATTGCCAGGTTTTAAGTCTAAGTGAAGAATGTTCTGGCCATGGGCTGAGGCTAGGCCATCGGCAATATGGCTCAGTAGCTCGACTTTTTGCTCGGTATTTAATACGTGTGTTTTAGTGTAGTGCTGTAGAGTCGCACCTTGTACATATTCCATTTCCAAAGCCATTTGGCCATCGCTTTCAAAGACATCATAAATTTGTACTATGTTTGGATGGTTAAAACGCGCTAACAGGCGGGCTTCGTTGAGTGCATCTGATTGCGTGTGCTGAGTTAGTGATATCACCTTTACCGCAACTCGGCGGCCTAGTTTTTTGTCGGTCGCAAGGTACACTTTGCTCATTCCGCCTTCGGCGAGCAAGATCACGTCCTGATAGTATTCTTCTAACTTCAACACAGCGCTGTCTTTCTCTTTAATTATTGGGGTTAGTGTATCGCTAAAAATATTAAATTAGTACCATTTGCGTTGGACTTAGTCGCAAATAACAAGTTGAAAATTTAACACTTTGTCATACTCAAGGCCTCATATAGGTTATAAGGATAAATAACAATAAGGAAAAGCAAATGGCAAAGTTATCTTCTAATTTAGTTTCTCACTTCAGTTTGGCTGCCATGATGGTAAGCGCTCTGCTCGTGAATACGTCTAGTATAGCGGCTGATAGCAACCAAGCCTTTAGTTACCCCAATAACGCTCGTAACGCAATAAGCCTTACGTTTGATGATGCAAGGCCAAGCCAAGTTGAGGTGGGAGTGCCGCTACTCAATCGCCACAAGGTGAAAGGCACATTTTATGTTATGCCACCACAGGTGAAGGAAAAGCTCGCATTGTGGCAAGCCGCGGTGAAGCAGGGGCACGAAATAGGCAATCACACCAGTGAACACTTATGTACGGGTAACTTTGCTTGGCTAAGGGAAAAGGATAAAGGACTCGAACAGGTTGATTTGGCTTACATAGAACGCGATGTAGTAAGCACCACAAAATATATTGAAAAGCATTTAGGCGTAACACCCAGAAGCTTCGCATATCCTTGCGGTAATACCTTTGTTGGTCGCGGCGCTGAAGTAAAAAGTTATGTGCCGGTGATTGCGAAGCATTTTGACAGTGGCCGCACGTGGTTAGATGAAACCGCTAACCACCCAACTTATACTGACTTTGCGCAGCTCACAGGAGTGAGAATGGACGGTGTTAGCTTTGAAGAACTAAAAGGGCTACTGGAGCACCTTAGGGCAAATAACAGTTGGATAATTCTTGCTGGACATGAGGTGGGCGAAAAAGGCATGTACACCGTTGATACCAAAATGTTAGACGAGCTTATACCTTACTTACAGGACCCCAAAAATGGTTATTGGTTAGACACCGTAAGCAATGTGGGTGATTACATCAAAAGTAAAAGAGAGCCGTAGGTCGAGATTTATCTCGACTTCTCACAGGACCCTAAAAATGGCTATTGGTTAGACACCGTAAGCTGTGTGGGTGATTACATCAAAAGTAAAAGAGAGCCGTAGGTCGAGATTTATCTCGACTTCACGGTTTCTAAAATTCTCTCGTCGCTCTATATGGTTGCTTGCTCAAAGCTTGAGCTTGTTTGTGAGAAAAGGATGAAAAATACTTGTTCACAGCCTACTAAGCGATATGCCTAAACAATAATCGAAATAAAATTTCCGCTGTAAACTTTGTTTAATATTTGCGCAAGTGGTTGAATTCTCGATTGCTTGCCGCCATATCCCCAAACTGTAATCGGTACGTCATGTTAACGCGTTAAATTAATTAAAAATTGAACTATCTTTGATGCGACATTGCTGATACAATTGCCCGCCCTTGAAAGACATAATCACAGTTTTTTGAGTGGAATTTAACCTAAATGCCTTGATTTTGAACGAAATCTAGGCGAGTTGTAACTACACCGGAGGTCATTAAGATGATCCAAATGCAAACTCAGCTGGACGTTGCTGATAACAGCGGCGCTCGCAAAGTGCAGTGTATAAAAGTCCTTGGTGGTTCGCACCGTCGCTACGCAGCGGTTGGCGACATCATTAAAGTTTCTGTTAAAGAAGCGATTCCTCGCGGCAAAGTGAAGAAAGGTGATGTTAAAAACGCAGTAGTAGTGCGTACTAAAAAAGGCGTACGTCGTCCAGACGGCTCTTTAATCCGTTTCGATAGCAATGCGGCTGTTATCTTAAATGATAACTTACAGCCTATTGGTACTCGTATCTTCGGCCCTGTGACTCGTGAACTTCGTACTGAAAAGTTCATGAAGATCGTTTCACTAGCACCAGAAGTACTATAAGGAGTCGATCATGGCAGCAAAAATCCGTCGTGATGACGAAGTAATCGTACTAGCCGGTAAAGACAAAGGTAAGCGCGGTAAAGTGCTTTCAGTTGTTACTGAAACTGGCCGAGTATTTGTTGAAGGCGTTAACATCATCAAGAAACACCAGAAGCCTGTACCACAACTACAGCAAGCTGGCGGTGTTGTTGAGAAAGAAGCGTCAGTCGACGTATCAAACGTAGCGATTTTCAATGCCGAAACTGGCAAAGCGGATCGTGTAGGTTTTAGATTTGAAGACGGTAAAAAAGTCCGTTTCTTCAAGTCTACCGGTAAAACTATTTAATAGTTGGAGTAGACGATGGCGAAACTGCATGAAGTGTACAAAGACAAAGTGGTAAAAGAGCTTCAAGAGAAGTTCGGTTACAGCTCTGTCATGCAAGTCCCTCAGATCGAAAAGATCACACTTAACATGGGTGTGGGCGAAGCCCTAGCTGACAAGAAAATTCTAGAAAACGCAGTAGCAGACCTAGAATCAATCTCTGGTCAGAAGCCTCTAGTGACTAAAGCACGCAAATCAGTTGCTGGCTTTAAGATCCGTGAAGGTTACCCAATTGGCTGTAAAGTAACCCTACGCGGCGAGCGTATGTGGGATTTCCTAGAGCGTTTAGTCTCTATCGCGATGCCACGTATTCGTGACTTCCGCGGTGTTAGCGCAAAGTCTTTTGACGGTCGCGGTAACTACTCTATGGGCGTACGTGAACAAATCATCTTCCCAGAAATCGATTATGATAAAGTAGACCGCGTTCGCGGTATGGATATCACAATCACTACTTCTGCGAAAACAGATGACGAAGGCCGTGCGTTGTTAGAAGCGTTCAACTTCCCATTCAAAAAGTAAGGGTAGGGTTATGGCAAAGAATTCAATGAAAGCACGTGACGTAAAACGTGCTAAATTAGTTACTCAGTATGCTGAAAAGCGTGCTGCGTTAAAAGCTATCATCAGCGATGTTAATGCATCTGATGATGAGCGTTGGGATGCAGTGTTAAAGCTACAGTCTTTACCACGCGATTCTAGCCCTTCACGTCAACGTAATCGTTGTAACATCACGGGCCGCCCTCATGGTTACCTTCGCAAGTTCGGCTTAAGCCGTATTAAAGTTCGCGAAGCAGCGATGCGCGGTGAAATTCCTGGCCTTAAAAAGGCTAGCTGGTAATAGAATCACGGGAGTAAGACATGAGCTTGCAAGATCCAATTGCGGATTTGTTCACACGTATCCGTAACGGTCAGTCTGCGAAGAAGGTATCTGTTTCAATGCCAACTTCAAAGCTGAAAGTAGCTGTAGCTAAGGTACTTAAAGACGAAGGTTATATCACTGACTTCGCAGTATCTGGTGACGTAAAAGCAGAATTGACTATCGAACTTAAGTACTTCGAAGGCAAAGCTGTAATCGAAAACATCCAGCGTGTTAGCCGCCCTGGTCTACGTATCTATAAGAGACGTGACGAATTACCTAAGGTAATGGGTGGTCTAGGTATCGCTATCGTATCAACTTCTAAAGGCCTGATGACAGACCGCGCTGCGCGTACCGCTGGCGTTGGTGGTGAAATCATTGGCTTTGTAGCTTAATCGGAGGGGAACTATGTCTCGTATAGCGAAGGCTCCAATCAATGTTCCTGCCGGTGTTGAAGTTACAATTAACGGCCAGGACATCAAAGTTAAAGGCAAGAACGGTGAATTAACTCGCACAATCAACGATGCGGTTGAAGTTTCACTAAACGACAACGTTATCACTACAGCTCCTCGTGAAGTTGCTAATGCTTGGGCTCAAGCTGGTACTGCACGTGCGCTAATCAACAACATGATTGTTGGTGTTAACGATGGTTATGAGAAGAAACTACAGCTAGTAGGTGTTGGTTACCGTGCGGCAGTTAAGGGTAATTCATTAGATTTAACCCTTGGCTTTTCTCACCCAGTGAACTTCGAGATCCCAACAGGTATCACTATCGAAGCTCCAAGCCAGACTGAAATTGTTGTTAAAGGCGCAGACAAGCAGTTAGTTGGTCAAACAGCTGCTAACATCCGCTCATACCGTGAACCAGAGCCTTATAAAGGTAAAGGTGTACGTTACGCTGATGAGCACGTGCGTCGTAAAGAGGCTAAGAAGAAGTAAGGTAAGACGATGGATAAGAAAACAGCTCGTCTACGTCGTGCTAAGCGCACTCGTAGAAATATTATCGAACAAGGCACAACACGTCTTGTTATCCACCGCACGCCACGTCACATTTACGCTCAAGTAATTAATGCTGAGGGTAATGTACTGGCTGCTGCTTCTACTGTTGAAAAAGCAATTGTTGAAACAGTTAAAGGCACAGGCAACATCGAAGCGGCTCAAGCAGTTGGTAAAGCAATCGCTGAGCGCGTAGCTGACAAAGGCGTTGAAAAAATCGCTTTTGATCGCAGTGGCTTTAAATATCACGGCCGTGTGAAGGCGCTAGCTGATGCTGCGCGCGAAGCCGGTCTGCAATTCTAGGAGTAGACAATGGCTAACGTAGAAGCAAAAGCACAACAGCCTGAATTGGCTGAAAAGCTAATCGCGGTAAACCGTGTGTCTAAAGTGGTTAAAGGTGGTCGTATCTTTAGCTTCACTGCACTAACAGTAGTTGGTGATGGCGCTGGTAAAGTAGGTTTTGGTTATGGTAAAGCACGTGAAGTTCCTGCTGCTATTCAAAAAGCAATGGAAAAAGCACGTCGTAACATGATCACTGTTGAACTTAAAGGTAATACGCTACAGCACCCAATCAAGGGTCGCCACGCGGGTTCTAAAGTTTACATGCAGCCTGCATCTGAAGGTACAGGTATCATTGCAGGTGGTGCGATGCGTGCAGTACTAGAAGTAACTGGCGTACAGAACGTACTATCTAAAGCATACGGTTCAACTAACCCGATCAACATCGTTCGCGCAACTATCGCAGCACTAGAGAATATGAATTCTCCAGAAGGTATTGCTGCGAAGCGTGGTCTTAGCGTTGACGAAATCTTGGGGTAAGACACCATGGCAAACACAGTAAAAGTAACTCAAGTACGTAGCTCAATCGGTCGTTTACCGAAGCATAAAGCTACATTACGTGGCCTTGGTTTACGTCGTATCAACCACACTGTTGAGCTAGAAGATACGCCAGCAGTTCGCGGTATGATCAACCAAGTTTCTTACATGGTTAAGGTTGAGGGGTAATTCGATGAACTTGAATACACTTTCACCTGCTGCAGGTTCAAAAACAGCTGGTAAGCGTCTTGGCCGTGGTATCGGTTCTGGTCTTGGTAAGACTGGTGGCCGTGGTCACAAAGGTCAAAAGTCACGCTCTGGCGGTAAAGTACGCGTTGGTTTCGAAGGCGGTCAAATGCCTATGCAACGTCGTCTACCTAAGTTTGGTTTCACTTCACGCAAGTCTCTTGTGTCTAAAGAAGTGAATCTATTCGAAATCGCTAAAGTTGAAGGCGATGTGGTAGATCTAAACGCGTTACAGGCAGCTGGTATCGTTAAAAAGAACATCCAGTTCGTAAAAGTTGTAAAATCTGGCGAAGTTTCACGCGCTGTTACTGTTAAAGGCATGAAAGTGTCTAAAGGTGCACGCGAAGCTATCGAAGCTGCCGGAGGCAAGGTAGAAGACTAAGGAAGTACGCTATGGCTAAACCAGGTCAAGATATGCAAAGTGCACAAAGTGGGCTTGCGGAACTGAAGCGCCGATTACTATTCGTATTGGGTGCTATCATTATTTACCGTCTGGGCTCTTTTGTGCCAATCCCTGGGATTGACGCCGCTGTACTTGCCGAATTCTTCGAGCAACAAAAGGGCACCATTGTTGAGATGTTCAACATGTTCAGCGGTGGTGCGCTTGAGCGTGCATCGGTATTGGCGCTAGGTATTATGCCGTACATCTCGGCTTCGATTATTATGCAGCTATTAACGCACATACATCCTGCGATGATAGAGCTTAAGAAAGAAGGTGAGCAAGGGCGTAAGAAAATCAGCCAGTATACGCGTTATGGTACGCTTGTGCTTGCTACATTCCAATCGATAGGTATCGCTACTGGTCTACCTAACATGATGGAAGGCCTAGTTGTGAATCCAGGCTTCGGCTTTTATTTCACAGCTGTAGTGAGCTTAGTCACAGGAACTATGTTCCTTATGTGGTTGGGCGAACAAATCACTGAGCGTGGTATCGGTAACGGTATCTCAGTTCTAATATTTGTTGGTATTGTAGCTAACCTGCCGTCTGCAATTGGTTCGACAGCAGAAATGGCGCGCCAAGGTGATCTGCATATTTTAGCATTGTTATTGATTGCGGTAATCGTATTCGCCGTAACTTACCTAGTTGTGTTCTTCGAGCGTGGTCAACGTCGTATCGTTGTAAACTATGCGAAGCGTCAACAAGGTCGTCAGGTATTTGCTGCTCAAAGCACGCACTTACCACTAAAAGTTAACATGGCGGGTGTTATTCCACCAATCTTTGCTAGCAGTATCATTTTGTTCCCTGGTACAATAGCAAGCTGGTTTGGCCAAGGTGAAGGTCCGGTCGCTGATGTGCTACAAGCTATCTCAGCAGTATTGACTCCAGGTCAACCACTGTATGCGATGGTATTAGCTGCGGCTATTATCTTCTTCTGCTTCTTCTACACTGCGTTGGTGTTTAACCCGCGTGAGACAGCAGATAACCTGAAAAAATCTGGCGCTTTTATTCCAGGCATTCGTCCAGGTGAGCAGACATCTAAATACATTGATAAAGTGATGACACGCCTGACATTGGCAGGTGCTTTGTATATAACCTTTATCTGTCTGGTGCCCGAGTTTATGACTATGGCATGGCAAACGCCATTCTACTTCGGCGGTACATCGATTCTGATTATCGTTGTTGTCATCATGGACTTTATGGCACAAGTACAGACTCATATGATGTCACATCAATATGATTCTGTGCTGAAAAAAGCGAACCTTAAAGGCTACGGCCGTTAAGGTCAGTTTACGGAGTTGAGTAATGAAAGTACGTGCTTCCGTTAAGAAAATTTGCCGTAACTGCAAAGTAATCAAGCGTGCAGGTGTTGTACGTGTGATCTGCAGTGAGCCAAAGCACAAGCAAAGGCAAGGCTAAGCAAATTAAGTCGTGCAGGCTGAGTAACTTTACTTAGCCTGTTTCTTTGGTAAAACTTGAATGTCGGTTGGGTATCCTATACGGGCTTTCCAGCAAGATGATAATCAAGTTTATTTATAGGAGATATGTTAGTGGCCCGTATCGCAGGCATTAACGTTCCTGATCATAAGCATGCTGTTATCGGTTTAACAAGCATCTATGGTGTAGGTAAAACTCGCGCTAAGGCGATCTTAGCTGCGACAGGTATCGCTGAAACTACTAAAATCGGCGAGTTAAATGACGAAACACTTGACATCCTTCGTGAAGAAGTTGGCAAGTACACTGTTGAAGGTGATCTTCGTCGTGAAGTTACACTAAACATCAAGCGTCTTATGGACCTTGGTTGTTTCCGTGGCTTACGTCACCGTCGTTCGCTACCACTACGTGGTCAGCGTACTAAGACTAACGCGCGTACTCGTAAGGGTCCTCGCAAGCCTATCAAGAAATAAGGTGGGGTAAGTTATGGCAAAAGCACCAATTCGTCGTAAAAAGGTCAAAAAGCAGGTTGTTGACGGCATGGCTCACGTTCATGCATCTTTCAACAACACGATTGTGACCATCACTGACCGTCAAGGCAATGCTCTTTCTTGGGCGACTGCAGGTGGTTCAGGTTTCCGTGGTTCTCGTAAGTCTACTCCATTCGCTGCACAGGTTGCTGCGGAGCGTGCAGGTGTTGCTGCACAAGAGTACGGTCTTAAGAACCTAGAAGTATTCATCAAAGGTCCAGGTCCAGGCCGTGAGTCTGCTGTTCGTGCATTGAATGCTGCTGGTTACCGTATCACTAACATCACTGACGTGACGCCAATTCCACACAATGGTTGTCGTCCACCGAAGAAACGTCGCGTATAACAATAGGTTAGGAGAAAGAACATGGCAAGATATTTGGGCCCTAAGCTCAAGCTGAGTCGTCGTGAAGGTACTGACCTGTTCCTTAAAAGCGGCGTAAGAGCAATTGACTCTAAGTGTAAACTAGAAACAGCACCTGGTCAGCACGGCGCACGTAAAGGTCGTCTATCTGATTACGGTTTACAGCTACGTGAAAAGCAAAAAGTTCGTCGTATCTACGGTGTACTAGAAAAGCAATTCCGTAACTACTACAAAGAAGCTGCTCGCCTTAAAGGTAACACAGGTGAAAACTTGTTACAGCTTCTAGAGCAACGTCTAGACAATGTTGTATATCGCATGGGTTTTGCAAGCACACGTGCTGAAGCACGTCAGCTAGTAAGCCACAAAGCGGTTATGGTTAATGGTCGTGTTGTTAATATCCCTTCTTTCGTAGTTACTCCTGAAGATGTAGTAGTAATTCGCGAGAAGTCTAAAAAGCAAGCGCGTATCATCGCTGCTCTAGAGTTGGCTGAGCAACGTGAAAAGCCAACTTGGATTGAAGTTGACGGTAAGAAAATGGAAGGCACTTTCAAGCGTCTACCAGAGCGTTCTGATCTGTCTGCGGACATTAACGAACAACTAATCGTCGAACTTTACTCGAAGTAAAGTTAAGAGTTAAGAGAGGATAAAATGCAGGGTTCTGTAACCGAATTCCTAAAACCAAGATTAGTCGATATCGACGCTGTAAGCTCAACGCGTTCTAAAGTAGTTTTAGAGCCTCTAGAGCGTGGTTTTGGCCACACACTAGGTAATGCTCTACGTCGTATACTTCTTTCATCTATGCCTGGTTGTGCTGTGACAGAAGTTGAAATTGACGGCGTATTGCACGAGTACAGCGCGAAAGAAGGCGTACAAGAAGACATCATTGAAATTCTGTTAAACCTTAAAGGTCTAGCGGTATCTCTAGAAGGTAAAGATGAAGTTTTCCTTACCCTGACTAAGTCTGGTGTAGGCCCTGTGACTGCGGCTGATATCCAGCACGACGGAGATGTGACTATCGCCAACCCTGAGCATGTCATTTGTCACTTAACTGCTGACAATAGCGAAATCAGCATGCGCATTCGTGTTGAGCGTGGTCGCGGTTATGTACCGGCGTCTAGTCGTTTATCCTCTGATGACGATGAGCGCCCAATCGGCCGTTTGTTGCTAGATGCATCATTCAGCCCGGTTGAGCGTATTGCGTACTCGGTTGAGTCAGCTCGTGTTGAGCAGCGTACAGACTTAGATAAACTAATCATCGATATGGAAACGAACGGCACTTTAGATCCTGAAGAAGCGATCCGCCGTGCGTCAACTATCCTTGCTGAGCAGTTAGATGCATTCGTAGACCTACGTGATGTTTCTGAGCCAGAAGAGAAAGAAGAGAAGCCGGAGTTCGATCCGATTCTACTTCGTCCAGTTGATGACTTAGAACTAACTGTACGTTCTGCAAACTGTCTGAAAGCCGAGCAAATTCAATATATCGGTGACTTAGTACAGCGTACTGAAGTTGAGCTTCTGAAAACACCAAACCTTGGTAAGAAGTCTCTAACTGAAATTAAAGACGTGCTAGCTTCACGTGGTCTATCTCTAGGTATGCGCCTAGAAAACTGGCCGCCTGCAAGTCTAGCTGAGTAATCTAAGTTACTATATTAGTTTAGTTAGAAGGATAGGGTCATGCGCCATCGTAAGAGTGGTCGTCAATTAAACCGTAACAGCAGCCATCGCAAAGCGATGTTTAGCAACATGGCTGGTTCTTTGGTGAAGCACGAAATCATCAAAACTACTTTGCCTAAAGCAAAAGAGCTGCGCCGTGTAATTGAACCTTTAATCACACTGGCTAAGACTGACAGCGTAGCAAACCGTCGTTTAGCGTTTGCTCGCACGCGTGATAAAGAAGTAGTTGGTAAATTGTTCACTGAGATCGGTCCTCGTTTCGCGGATCGTCCAGGTGGTTACACTCGTATTCTTAAGTGTGGCTTCCGTGCAGGTGACAACGCGCCAATGGCTTACATTGAACTACTAGATCGCCCAGCGACTGAAGAAGTTCAAGAAGACGCGCAGTCTGCAGAGTAATTAGTCTTATTAAAGACACAAAAAAAGCCGAGCATAGCTCGGCTTTTTCTTTTTCATAACCCGCACAGTACAACCTCTAGTCTTAGATTTAAACCACAGCTTATTTTCGTAAATATGCAGATGAACATAAGCAAATAGACCCACACCATAATACTCAAACTCTACAAAATTAACCTCTCATCAAGCATTATCTAAGTTCAAGCTTTTGATTGGATATATTTAAGCGCGCAGATTAGCTAAAACTTGGTGAATAAACTTCTCTGGTTACGAGGGTCTCTTAGTTAACGATTATGGTGAGTGTAGATGAGCCAATCACGTAAACATCTAAGGAGAACCAGTACTACGATACTGTAACTATATAGAGGTGCTAGCGTCAGATAATGCGTTAACTGTATAAAGCTGCCATAAAATGACATTATGAAGGTCCATTTAATCATCATTTAGTGCGGTTTATGGACGTTTCGCTTCATTTTTGCCCGAACAAACGTTTTTTCGCAATTTTCTTTAAAAAAGGGGTTGCACTAAAATCGGATCGCCCTATAATGCGACCCCACTGACACGGGGCGCTACGCTGAAAAGCAAAGCAGCAACGAGTTGGCGTCAAGTAAAACTTAAATTAGAAGCTTCTTCTAAAGAAATTCAAAATTAAGTGTTGACAAAAAATCGGGAATGCTTAGAATGCACATCCCTCGAAACAGCGAAATGTTTCGAAACGTTCTTTAAAAATATGAAGCAATCATCTG